>CAYXQK010000075.1:0-6901 GCA_964467445.1 uncultured Syntrophaceae bacterium | reverse complement strand
ACTATAGCAGCCACTCTGCCTGCAAAGCTGTCAGTCGGGAGCAGCCAGCAGAGCAGGGGTGAGTCATTTTACGTTAATTTTCAAGATACCCGGACTTGTCTGTTCCATATAAAAGGGGGCGCCTTATTATTTTTGTTTTGGTTTTCGTAATTTCCTTTTATCAGAAGGCTGTTTAAAGAACACCCTTTTGCTCTGCCACATATCAGCACAGCACATTGTTTATGAATCAATGCGCAATGCGATAGGTAGAAATTACCGGCATATTATCGTGAAAGCCCCGGAAATGGTCAATTTTTTTATAATGCGTACGGGATGGGCGGGGGGAACGTCACTTTGACGGGATATACAGAGCATTGGCAAATAATTTGTGAAATCCGGGAAAGGTCATCAGCTCAAGATACTGTATCCTTTGTGCTATTTCGTGAGCCAGTGTTCTCTGTGCTTTGGAAATGAGGATGCGCATTGCCCCCAGGCCGGCAGCATTTGCTACCATCCTGAACTGCTCTTTCGGAAACAATGGAAACATGCCGATTGCAATACAGCTTGCGGGATTTATTTGTGTTCCGAATTCTCCCGTCAAGATAATTTCCTCTACTACCTCAATGCCGGCATTGGCCTCCACAAGGAGCACCTCAATGCCGGTGCGGATGGCCGCCTTTGCCAGCTGGACTTCGAGGATATCTTGCTGCGTAATGGTTATGTCTTTGCCCGTGCCGCTTTTTTCCCGGGGCACGAGCACAAATTCTGCTGCATTGCCGCGCGTGAGAACAGCCGGGCCAGCGACTAACCGGCCCTGGTGCGTGATGATGCCGCACCTGGTGAGTTCGGCAACAGCATCAAGTATCCCGGACCCGCATAACCCAATCGGCGGCATACCCCTGATGGTTTGAAACTCCACAACGCCATCCTTGATTTTTATTTTTTCAATGGCACCGCTTATCGCCCGGATGCCGCAGGTGATATGGCCCCCCTCGAATGCCGGCCCTGAAGCGCAGGAAGTGCTGCGCAGCGTACCGTTACAGGCAAGGACAATCTCCGTGTTAGTGCCGATGTCAATGCCCAGTACTGTTTTGGGTGTGTTATATATGCCGGTTGCAAGGACCATCGCCACATGATCTCCGCCGATGAAGCCGGCTACATTGGGAGCCATATGAACGTACGCACCCGGTGCTATATCCAGGCCGAGATCGCGTGCCTTGACGTCAAGCGGGGTGTCTATTGCAGGAATATATGGTGCACTTCCTAACTGGTGCACCGGCAGTTCCAATACCAGGTGATGCATGGCAGTGTTACCCACGATCACCATTTCGATAATTTTATGCGGGTCCTGACAAAGCTCTTTGATAAGCTGATTAAGTCCATCAATGATGGTCTGCCGAAGCTGTGCGCTGCCATGTTCCATAGCGCAGGCAATGCGGCTCATCACATCACCACCAAAGCTGCATTGTGGATTTACCATACCCACAGCGCTATAGAGCTTCCCGGTCAACATATCTATCAGGTATGCGGCGATCTTTGTCGTGCCAAGGTCGATTGCAACCCCCAGGGGATGCTGTCCGGGCGGCCCTGCATCGATCAACTCCCCGGCGCGAATACGTGCCTGCGCAGTAGCGCCGCACGTATCAAGGATTGAGAAAACCTGCCGCAGGGCTGGCAGGTCAGCTTTTGTTACGTCGATGCCGGAGGAGTTTTTAACTGCTGTGACGAATCGCTCCCAGCAGGAGCTGTGATTCAGGGACCGTGGCTGCCGCAGCGTAATGAGCACATCCTGGACTACCGGGTCGACAGGCTCACCGGGACCCTCACACGCCAGATTTGCCTGCAGTTCACCAGGGATTGACAAGGGAGGAATATAAACGGTTAGATCGTTCTGCACGCGGGTCTGACAGGCCAGACGATACCCTGATGCGATTTCAGCCGTACTCAGTTTTTGCTGCTCAACAGGGGTTGGCGTTGAAACCGCTCCTCGTTCAATTATTACTTTGCATCTCCCGCAGCTGCCGGCCCCTCCACACACTGAGACGAGAGCGATGCCGGCATCACGCGCTGCATAATTGAGTAACGTTCCATGCGGGCAACGCACCTGCGTGCCAACGGGAAGAAATTCGATCCGGCAGGTTGTCACATGCAGTCCCTTTAAAATATTTTAAAGAGGGGATGATTATTTGTGGCTGGCCGAACACCTGAAAAACGGCCACCGTAGGCAAGCATTGCGTCCACCGTTGCACACGCAGGATAAATCCATGGCGCAAACCGCATGGGTCCATAAAATATAAAATCAGCCCCATGAAACTGGGTGAGAGAATACACGGCTACGGCAGCAGCCTGGAATGCCGCAATGCCGCGCTGTCGTACTTTTTCCCACATGAATAACGCATTCGCCGGTGCGCAGCCGGCAGGAAAACCAAATTCTTCTTTTACTTCGTAAATGGTTCGGGCTGCCCAGCTGACGCTCGGTATATCAAGGACTCCAGGGTCTATTAAAATATTCTCCACGCCGGCGCGCTCAGCTGCCGGAAGAAGCGTTTGCTTCAGCAGCTTAATGCGGTCTTTCGGCCGCATGGCCGTTGTGCTGAAGGCCAGGACAATAGCTGTTTTTATCCCGCATTCCTTTATGCAGGCAAGCTCTTTATCAGTAAAATCTTCAGCAATGGAGTTGTATATTAAACGCGGCATTACCGCGCTGCCGGCAAAATGCCTGAGCGCTTCTAACCGTGCCTCAGGTACTGGCGAATCAATCAGTATGGGAGCATTGGTATGTGTTGCGCAAAAGCTGATATATTTTATGAGTGCCTTGCCACTATCGCCTATGGGGTCGATTATGCGGGTGCCGCCGGTAACAGCGGCTACTTCTTCTTCATCCCGTAATTGCGCCAGGGCTTTCTCCTCATCAAAAACACCCTGAAGCGGATCACTGACAATTTTGTGCTTGCTGTAAAAAATACTCCCAATGAGAACGGTGGGAAATTCACCGGGCTGGCCTCCGATATCAACTCCCGCGATGGTATACACCTGCTGCGTTCTGTTAAATTTAAACATTAAATCCACCCTGCTCCCTGTCTTACGTAACCTGTTGTATCTTTATGTGGTACGAGCTAAAAACCCAGACCAATTCCTCCTGACATCTTATGGACATATTCCTGAAAGGACTCCCGCTCCGGGATATGGAATGCCACTGTATCGAGATTTTCAGCCAGCGGCAGACGGCCATAGGTGTGCGCCGCTGTCACAGCAGCATGAATGTGGCGTGGAGGCGTGTCAGCTGGAACATTTGACATAATAATGGTCAAGTTGTGATCACGGCCGAAAGTGTCAATCAGGCGTTTAACAAGATCAACGATCTTGTCTGCCGGGCCATCACGGAGCAGGCGGGCATTTATCTGGGCCATCACCGTAGCGCGAACATTGTTTGTCTTATATTGCGCTAAATACTCAACAACAGGCTCCAGCGGGTATTCATGCCATCTTCCCATCCCTAAAAAAACCATGGGCATACCAAACGCAAGCTTTTTCTGCACGTCAAAACACCTGAAAAGGATAGCCTTGTCGAATTTCTCTATCCGCTCTTCACAATAATCACAGCTTCCGGCAACAACCGCTTTCACGTCAAAATTGAGGCAATTCTTAAAGAGTCGCTCAGCATAGGGTAATACCCATTTCTCTGCAAGGTCCGGCGAAAGGTTGGGGAATGCAGACCAGGCATCGGGTGCTGTTGCAGCGGCAATACCGCAATGCTCCTTCTGACATTTCAGGTATGACGTCAGAATCTCATCTACCAGGAAGGTAAAAAGGTCATGGGCAAATTCAGGATTTTTCCGCAGGTCTTTTATCAAAAGCGGATAGGTGCGAATATTGACCGCAAGGCTGAAGGGAGCGCAAAATTTACCGCCCATCATGCCCATTTCAGAATTGAGCCTGATGAGATCGAGAACGAAACGAATACGGCCGGCATGAAGCCAGTCAGGAACCTTTATTTTTTTCAAATCATCCGGCTGTTTAATGAGCGGGTCGCGGGAATCAACAGTAGGCATGGCGTTTTCGCTGTAAATCAGTTTCTGACCCATCGCTTCCGCCTCATAATTGTAGGTATCGCCTACGCCCATTGCATTATCGAAACCGTAATATGCTGCCAGCGCCGCCAGCGTGTATACATTAATTTGCGCATCTGCATAAAATCGCCTGGCCGGTATGCCCGTTAAAAACTGAGCATGTTCAGCCAGAGGGGCCATGATCGGTATCCACTTCGGTCTCTGCGCAGCGTACGCCGTCCACCAGCTCTTGGGATCACGTGGATCGGGTTTAATGCCATTGTTTGCCCCATGGTTGACCAATGCTGAGTTTTTAGAACTGCTCTTAGTATCATCCATCTTAATGTACCTTCTCCATAAGCTGTTTAGCTATTACTACGGTATCAAGGGCATCTCTGCCCCACGCATCTGCACCAATTTCGTCAGCAAACTGCTGTGTGGTGGGTACTCCGCCGATCATGATTTTTATCCTGTCCCGCAAGCCATGTTCGTTCAGAGACCGCACCACTTCTTTTAACTCCAGCATAGTTGTGGTCATGTAACAGCCAATCCCCAGAATATCCGGCTTCAGCTCCTTTGCTTTTTCAATGAATGTCTCTGCGGGAACGTCAACACCTAAATCTATCACATCAAAACCTGCTCCCATAAGCATGGCAATAACAATACTCTTGCCCAGATCATGCATGTCTCCGGCGACCACTCCGATAATGATTTTCCCTCTGCTGCTTGTTTCCCGCCCCTGGACGTGGGGCTTAACCACCTGCATGGCTGCCTTGAAAGCCTCTGCACTTAATACCACATCCGGCATAAAATATATATTTTCATGCCACAGTTTGCCTGCCTGCTCAATGCCGGGGGTGATTGCTGTTTTAACAATTTCCAGAACGTCAACACCGCTTTGCAATGCCTCCTCAGCCAGCGCTGTCGCCATGTCATCATCACCGTCAACTATGCACTGTCTTAGTTTTTCTAATGTATCAGACATCCCGATACTCCTTTCTTCAAGTAACTTCTAAAAAGCCATTTGGAACAGGCTCCACCCATGTAATAAATGGGGGGATTGATTATTTGAGATTTATAAAACGCACCTATCACACCGGTGTATCAGAGATGAGTGCAGACAGGAGGTGATGCGTTTTTGCCGGGTAACTACTGAGCGGTATAAGGTATAAGAAATGAACCAGAATGAGATGTTTGCGTTTTCTATTCTCGAGGTGAGGGAATACTTTCCCCTGAGTTTTTATAAAGCCATCCAGTGCTGCGGTAATATTGTTACGGCAGGCCATGACGAAAAGGCATTCAGGTGCTGGCATCCGGGATATAAGGGCATGGATTTATGCCTCGTTAATTATAACAATTGCTTTTTCCGGGCATCCTTCAGAGCACATGCCGCAGGTATGACAAATCAGGGCAGCCTCCTCGGTAACTTGTGCAAGTTTTTTTTTGCTGCCTTCCCGGTCCACCATCACCCAGAGTTCCAGAGAGCAGTTTTCAACGCACTTGCCGCAACCGACGCACTTTTCTATATCAACAATATGCTTGACCATACGGTTAATCCCTATCGTTTGAAGAGTTTATTCTCTGCGATCTCTGCCATTCGGCCCCGAGCTCAAGGCCGAGTTGCTCATGGCCGAGGGGCGTACTCAGCGGTGCACAATCAAAGAGTAGCTTTATAATCATCCACCATCTTTTTAAACTCAGCATCTTCCTGGTACAGGCGCACCATGGCGTCAAAGTAAGGGAATGTTGCCATGAAGTGGACGGCGATGTTCATATCCATCGGGTCACCTTTCAGCAGCTTTCCCTTTTCCCGTATTTCCATCAGGTCAAAGCTGTTGTCAATGGCGCCGCAAACATCAATGGTCTTCATGTTCATGGCAGCGTGACAGTTGTCCAGCTGCATGCCGCTCTCAATAGAAACCACCCCGTCTTTCACCACCATGGTGAGCTCATCCTTGTCAAGCTTCATTCCCACCCGGTGATCTTTAAAGTCAGCAAGCATTTCTTTAGCTATGTCGTCTGCGTTAGCGAATGCAACGCCTCTGTGTAAAATATCGAGTATGGTCATTGTTGAACCCCTTTCTGTGTAATGACGCGGTTCATTAAAATATTAAATTCTCTGCGCCCTCTGTGTGCTCTGCGGTTAAAACGCATTAAAAAAAGACTTTAATCATGTCCTCATGCATGGCCCCGGCATATTGCCGCTGCACATAGCTGCGAAGAGCTGTTTTGACTGCCTCGATCTTGCGTTTTATTTCCTTGAGCTTTGCTTCACCATCAGCCAGCGGTGCATCCTTAACAAAGTCGATGTAGCTCTTCAGGTATTCCGTATGCGGGGCAAGCGCTGCCAGACGCATGCCTTCCCTGTCTACGGGCACTACCGCGGCGGTATACACGATGGAGCAGAGTGCCCTGACCGCGTCATCTTCAAATGGTGTGATGCCGGGAAGGCTGGCGAATTTTACCCACATCGGCTGGATGGAATCAAAATACCTGATGCGATAGGGCTCGTCAACGAGCGAGTCCACCGTTGGTATTATATCAACCAGGAACGTGATCTCTTTTTCCCGCTCTTCCCAGAAGGAAAAAAACAGGGGCAGCCAGTACTGCTCAAGGGGAACTATCGTGCACATGCCGATATGCCTGCCGTCACCGGTAGTGCAATCGCCAATCGCGATTTTAGCTAATTTGTCTGCAGCGTATGCTTTCAATGTTTTTCCAGCTGTCAAATTCTGCAGGATTTCCACGGGAGCGAGCCGGGAGAGCTGCTCCTGCATTTTATCAATATACGGTGCCCATTTGCTGCCGTCTGCCATGGTACGCATCCTCCTAAAAGATTAAGCTTACAAAAAGGTGGTGTTTATCGTCGCCGA
>CAYXQK010000074.1:0-6364 GCA_964467445.1 uncultured Syntrophaceae bacterium | reverse complement strand
ATGTCCCACCATGCTGTAAACGGTAGGCCATTATCAATCCTGAGCCATGAAATCCCGCCATCTGTTGATTTGTGTACATAATATTCATTCCAGCTTGCGGCAAAGATGGTCCGATCACTACTATAATCAGGGGACAGAGCTATAATTCCACCCACATTGCCACCCCGATTTGACCATTCTTGCTCATTGCTTGTGATCTGAAATAAATCGTTTCCGTCAGCACCCGCCAGAAGTTCATATGAACCATCGGTTTCCTGATATATCGCTAATGAGGATAAACGCCGAGGGATGTTCATGTTGCCATTCGCTATATGCCACGAGGTCCCGCCGTCTTTTGTTTTGAATAGTCCGGGACCGTCTTCGTTAACGCCAAAACCGGCAAACACTGTCCCATCAGTTGCGTACTCGGGTGAAATGCAAAGAGACTGCACCCATTCCCGCGGCAGTCCTCCCGCACATGGAAGCCAATTAGTGCCACCGTCTGTTGATTTCAGCACTTCTCCCGGGATCGTGCCGCCAAAGATGGTCTGGTCAGCAGAAAAAAGAGGAGAGATCGCAAAACTTGCGATACCGTAGCTGCCGATGATATTCCAGGTTAGACCCCCATCTGTTGATTTATACGCCGGTCCATTCCATAATCCGAAGAGCACTGTTTTATCTGCAGCATAGTTCGGTGAAATCACTAAAGCCGTTGGATAGTCATTTCCGGGAAAGCTTAAAACACTTAGCCATCCCATCTCACTGTTTTCTGATTTAAAAATTCCTGAATCTGTTCCGGCAAACAGAGTATTGTCGTTTTTAAAATCTGGAGATACCGCAAGAGATACAACGCTTAAATCTGTAAGACCATTATTCTGTGCCGACCATGTCAACCCGCCATTAGTAGACACCGCAATTCCTTCATCCCACGTACTCCCGGCAAACACCATCAGGTCATCGGCATAATTGGGAGACACTGCAACAGATGAACAGCTTATAGGTGCATTGGCAGTGTGCCAAAAAATACCCCCATCAGTTGACTTTAACAGGCCATTGCTGTGTCCGGCAAAAATAGTCTGATCCGTCAGAAAGCTCTTTGTCATAGCAAGATCCTGGGCATAGTAAGGACCATATGAGAATAAATTTAGCCATGTTTCCCCACTGTTTGTGGATTTAAAGACACCAGCACTGGTTGCAATAAAAATAGTATGATCAATCTTATATGCAGATGAGATTTGTATGTCTTTTATCTCCCCGCCATAGGGGCCTTCTGTCGTCCACGCCACAGGGACAGTGGGTTCTGCTGACCATGCAGCAAAATTTAAAAACACCGGTACTATCAAACTAAGTATAATGATTGCAGAAATCATCCTGTTTTTCATGGATGTATCTCCTTTATGGAAATTAAAAAGCCCTCACCAGCAACAATTGCTGATTGAGAGCTTATCCTTGAACTACTTTATAATTTCCCTCTTTCATTTCAATCACCTTTTTTGCCCCTCTCAGTTTCTGCCTATGACTTCAACTAAGTGAGCGACATACGAAATTTCCATTATTATGCGCTTATGGTTTTTGGCTGTCAATCTATTAATCCGGCAAGAATCCTACATATTGTGGTGGGCATTAGAGGCAAAAAAGAGAAGCTTATGTATCAGCAGCGAAAGAAGTTTTGCAGCCAAAATCCATAGATGACTTCTTTTGCAAAGCATTACTGGCGGAAAAAAACCATAGCAGAAGTTTCGACTTTTTATAATTCAGGACACCGCATGGATTTTCATTTTTCTTGACAGGTGCAAGGAAACAATTATATATGGACAGAAGAAATAGAACCTCTCCGAGCCATTTTATTCTAATGCATTACGCTATGAGCAATGGCCGATACGGCAGTATCTGAAAAGCTTCTGCCTCCCGTGTTTGGAAAGGAGAGAAAAGAGACGAAATGTTTTCAGGCCAATATCCCAAACACGGTATTGGCTTTTTTTATTTTCACCGGCTTACCCTTATTATCTCTCCCGTGCATGCGAAGGAATGACCATGAAAAACCTGCTGCTCCGTATCGCTGTACTTATTTTTCTTGCCTCTCCAGCTCTGACTTTTGCCGGCCCGCTGGCAGACCAGAAACTCCTCGAATTTCTGAAAAAGAACGGGGCCTTAACTGAGGAGCAGGTGCGGGAAATCAAAGCGACCCTTGATGCAGAAGATAAGCAGGAGGTGAAAAAACAGGAGCAGAAAGATGCCAAGCAGGTAACCGCAGCCTATGACGACGGCCTGCATTTCCGCACCAATGATAAAAGTTTTGATATCAGCCTCGGCGGTTTAATACAAACAGATTTCACGCAGTTTGAGCGCCATTATCCCATAAAGAATGACTTTGATATCAGGCGGGCGCGCTTATTTATAGCGGGCAGGCTCTTCAGGGATTTTAATTTCAAATTCGAAGGCGAGTTTGAGGGCTCCAGCAACAACCGGCTGGTTGATGCGTACATGAATTATGAGTATTTCCCCTATATCAAATTTCAGGTTGGGCAGTTCAAGGAGCCCTACAGCCTGGAGCAGCTGGTCGCTGACAAAAACCTTTTCTTCAACGAGCGGTCCTTCGGCTACTACCTTACCCCGGGCAGGGATGTGGGGTTTATGATATACGGCAACCTGCTGAAAGATTCAGTCCTGTACAGCGCCGGGGTGTTTAATGGTGACGGCACTGACGCGTACCGAAGGGGCCAGGCCAATGATAAGCAGGTAACCGGACGTGTGGTCATTGTACCATTTAAAAATTTCGGCCCTGCGCTGCTTAACGGGCTGCAGCTCGGCGGAAGCTTTCTCTACTCCAACCCCGACACCTCGGATTTTAAAATTAACATTAAGACACCCGCCCAGACCACCTTCTTTTCCGTGGCAGCTCAGACCAAGTTCAATGTCCTGCAGGATATCGGTAAGCTACATGGAATGAATTTTGATGTAGCCTATACGTACGGCCCGTTTGCGATCACGGGCGAGTTCTTCAAAAACAATTACACGCGGCTGAAATATACTGACACCGAGCCGTTCAATTTTTCTCTCAGGGCTTGGTATGTAAACATGTTTTACATGCTCACCGGCGAACACCCGGTATTCAAAAACGGCCTTCTGCAGGGGATAACGCCGAAATGCAATTTTGATGTGCGGCAGCGCAGGTGGGGAGCGCTGGGCATCGGTTTTCAATATCAGCAGTTCAGCGGGTCCCCGAATGTCTATTCATACCTGGTTGAGCCGGGTGACAGCGTCAGAAGAGCTACTTCCTTTACCGTGGCTTTGAACTGGTATTTGAACCAGCTGATGCGGTTTTCACTGGATTACAGCAGATCGTGGTTCAGCCAGCCGCTCTATTACGGAACAGACCCTGAAGGAATTGGCTATTATGATGACATCGAAAACGCATGGGTAATGAGATTTCAGCTGGCATTCTGACAAAACAATTGAAAGGAGTTTTCATGAAAAAGAAACTGGTTGTACTGAGCATGTTCTTCCTGGTTATCTGTGGCAATGGCGCCTATGCCGCCTATTTTCACATGGGAGAGGCGGATGCGCCCAAGTTCCAGCAAGCCTACCCAGATTTAAAGGATTCAAAACTTGACGACTGCACCCTGTGTCACCAGGGAGGTTCCTATGTGGATACCGGCAATAAAACCAGGACCTTGGGTACCTGCCAGTGGTGTCATTACACCTATGGCTATGATGCATCAGGCGATATTACAAAAACCATAAACCCTTATGGAAAGGATTATTTAAATGCCGGAAGAAGCGTAAGCGCTTTTGCCTCAATCGAGAGCAAAGATTCGGATGGCGATACCTACACCAACAAGCAGGAGATTGCAGCGCTGGCTTTTCCCGGTGATCCGGAGGACAATCCCGGCAAGGTCCCCGCGCCCCGGATAACCTACAGCCTGGATGAAATAAAAAACAATCTGCCCCGCCACAAGCAATTTCTCCTCATGAACACCAATAGAGCGGGTGACTGGTATGCAGAGTATGAAGGTGTGCCCCTGTATGATCTTCTTATAGATGCAGGCATGGATGAGGCAACCACCACCGGCGTAGCGGTATTTTCGCCAGACGGGTTTTCCTATGTCTATGATTTAAAACCCGGAGGAGCGTCCTATTATGTCAAGGGCACCTATCCGCCGGCCTCATTTTACTATGATGTTGAGGCAGATAAAGCAAATGGCGGGTGGTGTAATTATACAGCGCCATCATGCAGGGGAAGACAGCAGGGTGACAAGATCACCGTAGACGGGGAGTTGCAGCTTATCCTTGCGTATCTCAGGGATGGCGCGGATCTGGTGCCGGGCTATCTTGATGAAGAGAACAAATTAGGTCTTGACAGTGAGGGCCCGTTCAGAACCGTGGTGCCGCAGATAATCCCCGGCCCGCCTGACCAGCTGTCAACCGCGGCCACCCAGGATGTTGTCTGGCCCTATGACCGGGACGCTGACCATAACGCCGGATTTTCAGAGCGAGCCGTTGTGGCAATACGCGTTGAGCCGCTGCCGGAGGGCACGGCAGATTTTAACTGGTATGAAGGCGGATGGGGTTATGTTGATGACAAACAGGTCATCATCTACGGAAACCTTGCTCATGGCACCATCTCCGGTACGGTGAAGGATGCTGCCACCCAGAACCCGATTGAAAAAGCCACCGTTACTGCTGATAAAGGCGGCTACTCTGCGCGTACTGACGCTGCCGGAATCTTCACTATCCCCGGCGTTGTTGTCGGCTCTTACACCCTGACGGTTTATGCCAGCGACTATCAGACAAGAACAGGGTCTGTGACCGTGGCTAAAGATGAGACTGAGATTGCTGACTTCAGCCTCACCGCGGGGAGCGACACAACCTGCCCGGCTGAATCAGTTGCCGGTGCGGACAAGGGGCTGCTTGCGCTGCTGCGCTCATACCGCGACCGGGTTCTCTCGCGGAACAGTTTAGGTAAACAGTACACTACGATTTATTATATTCATGCCGCAGAGATGACCTCGCTGGCGATTTTCAACAAGGCCGTCAGGGAAAAGTTGGCTGCAGCACTCTATGCTGTAGCGCCGTCGATTAGAGCCAGCCTGCAGGGAGGCGGTCTGACGGTGAACGCAGCGCAACGGCAAAAAATAATTGATTGTATTCAGGCAACTAAAAAGGCGGTAAGCCCGCAGCTGAAGGCAGCCCTTGCCCTGCTTGAGAAAAATCTGGGCGACGGAACTCTTGCGGCAGGGCTTGGTATCGCTTTTAAATAACCGGCAATAATGCACGGAGACAGCTATGAAACCTTTTTTCAGGATCAATAAAAAAGCGATGGTTGTTTTCGCCCTCATGCTGCTCTTGATGAACAGCAGCGCAGGGGCAGCTGATGAAGACGGCTCAGTTGTGGGAAAGAAATTCAAAGCATTCATTTATTCGCCTCAGGCTGACAAAGTATCAATCAGCATTACCTTTCAGGAAAATTTGGCGCTGCTCATTGATGTCTATGACGGCTTTGGCGTATATGTTCCGGCAGGCCCGGCATTTGCCGGCATCTTTTCGGCGCCACGCTATCAAAAGGAGGATAATCTGTTGCTTCTTTTGAGCGGTGTCCGGGTGACGGATTTTCTGGGCGGCGTTGGCGTGAGCCTGGTAAATTTCGAATTTGCCGGAACATTCGTGGTATTCGGCTATACAGATACATGATGCGGCAATGAAGAACCCGGAAGTAGGGGTGCAAACCACGGGCGCCTGCCCGTGCGTTAAAAAACATTGACAGTCAAACCGGCTGTCATCTATACAAACATAGTAAGAGGAGAAACCAGCTATGAAGAAAGCTCAATGTACGACCAGGCTCTGTTGTTTTATAGCGCTGACATTCAGCATCATGTTGTGTGGGTTTGTATCTCCGGGACATGCGGCCGGAGAGAAAACCATCATCCTGGCCACAACCACCAGCACCCAGGACTCGGGGCTTCTGGATGTGCTCATCCCCCTGTTTGAGAAAAAGGCCGGCTTTATGGTAAAAACCATTGCCGTGGGTTCAGGCCAGGCCATGGCCATGGGCGAGCGCGGCGAGGCGGATGTGCTGCTGGTGCACTCCCCAGACGCGGAGAAAAAATTCATGGATAAGGGTTTTGGCGGCAGCCGCCTGATCGTCATGCACAATGATTTTATAATTGTCGGTCCCGCTGCTGACCCGGCAAAAATAAAAGGAGTGACGTCTGCTGCAGACGCCTTTAAAAAGATAGCTGAAACACAATCTCTTTTCATGTCCCGCGGCGATAATTCCGGCACCCACGCAAAAGAAAAGGCCATCTGGAAGGCAAGCGGCGTAACCTGTGCGGGGCAGAAGTGGTACCAGGAGACCGGCCTCGGCATGGGCCAGACCCTTGGCGTG
>CAYXQK010000073.1:0-2938 GCA_964467445.1 uncultured Syntrophaceae bacterium | reverse complement strand
GACACGACCATCATGGGATCAGGGCCTTACGAGATCAATTACGATCCCGACACCAAGGAGACCATTCCCACCACCACCGGCACGTTCGCGCAGAACCGGGCCGTTATCCATCTCCATGGCGGCCGCACGCCATGGATCAGTGACGGGACGCCCCATCAGTGGATTACCCCGAAGGATGAGGGCGGTTCCTATACCAAGGGCGTCAGTGTTGAGTATGTGCCTGACATGTGGTTCGACGCCTCAGGGACCACAATCACTTCCTGCGCGGGTTCTACGACCTGCGGTACGCCGGGCGCGACCAATGATCCCGGCCCTGGTTCGCAGACCTACTATTATACCAACCAGCAGAGCGCCAGGCTTATGTTCTACCATGACCATTCCTGGGGTATAACGCGCCTCAACGTCTATGCCGGCGAGGCAGCAGGGTATCTGCTAACAGACACGACCGAACAGAATCTGATCAGCTCAGGAGTCATCCCTTCTGACCAGATTCCCCTTATCATCCAGGACAAGACATTTGTGGACGATGCCACCATCGGCACCACTGATCCCACCTGGAACTGGGGAACAGCGGCACCGGCGGCGCACACCGGAGACCTCTGGTGGCCCCATGTTTACATGCCGGCACAGAACCCGTATAATCCTGACTTTAGCGGAATAAACCCGATGGGCCGTTGGGCTTACGGCCCCTGGTTCTGGCCGCCCACCAACAATATTCCCTACGGGCCGGTAGCTAACTTCTATTACGACCCCGCTGAAGCACCATGGCAGCCGCCGCAGATGCCCGGCACACCCAACGTGTCCTGGGGAGCGGAAGCGTTTCTTGACACCCCGGTGGTCAACGGCAAAGTCTACCCCACGCTAACGGTTGAGCCGAAGCCCTATCGCTTCCGGGTACTGAACGCGGCCCATGACCGGTTTTTTAACCTGCAGATATATCAGGCCAGCTCTATTGTCAGCAGCATTACTGTAAATAATCCAGGCAGCGGCTATAGCTCTGATCCTGTTGTCACCATAACGGGCGGTGGGGGCACTGGTGCCACTGCTGCAGCAACCATAGACCCGGGGACCGGAACTGTTACGGCAATAGACATTCTGACCACAGGCAGCGCCTATACTGCTGCGCCAACAATAACCATCACCGGCGGCGGGGGCACCGGAGCTACTGCGACCGCAGCTATACACACTGCAGCGACAGAAGTCGGCATGCTTCCTGCCATCCAGACCCCGGGCTTTCCTGCGAGCTGGCCGGCAGACGGCAGAGCAGGCGGTGTGCCTGATCCTGCCACCCGCGGCCCAAACTTTATCCAGATCGGGACCGAGGGCGGCTTTCTGCCCACGCCGGTGGTGCTGCCCAACCAGCCGGTCGCCTGGAACCTCGACCCGACAACCTTCACTGCCGGGCTGGTGCTCCAGCAGAACCAGGGCGGCGGCACGCTGATGCTGGGGCCTGCTGAACGGGCTGACGTCATCGTTGACTTCTCACAATTTGCCGGCAAGACCCTGATCCTCTACAACGACGCTCCTGCACCGTGGCCGGCGCTTGACCCGCACTATGACTATTACACGGCCGCCCCGGACAATCGTGACATGGGCGGCGCTAACACCACCCTGGCGGGCTACGGCCCCAACACCCGCACCGTTATGCAGATCCAGGTAGCAGCCGGCGCTGGTACGCCTTTTAATCTGACCAATCTGCAGGCAGCGTTTGCCTCGGCTCCCGGATCACCGGGCGTGTTCCAGCAGGGGCAGAGTCCGATCATTGCGGGACAAACCGCCTACAATGCTGCCTACAACACCACATTCCCCGCAACCTGGCCGAACTGGGGCATATCGAGAATCACTGACTACGCCATCAGCTTTCAAAAACCCGATGGTACCATCGTGAGCAACTTCCCGATGAATCCCAAGGCCATTCAGGACGAAATGGGCGAGGTCTTTGATGACTACGGACGGATGAGCGCAAAACTCGGGCTCGAACTGCCGTTTACCACCGCCCTGAATCAGACCTTTGTGCTCCAGAACTATGTTGATCCGCCTACCGAAATCGTGAAAAACGGCGGGGTCCAGATCTGGAAAATCACGCACAACGGCGTGGACACGCACCCCATCCACTTCCATCTGTTTGAAGTGCAGGTGCTCAACCGGGTCGGCTGGGACGGGTTTATCTACCTGCCCGATCCCAATGAGCTGGGCTGGAAAGACACGGTAAGGGTCAGCCCGCTGGAGGACACGATCGTCGCGCTGCGGGTAACAGCTCCTATAGTGCCCTTCGCTGTCCCCGACAGCGTCCGGCCGCTGAACCCGGCCTATCCCATTGGCTCCACAACGGGTTTCACGAACATCGACCCGCTTACGGGACAGCCCCTGGCCGTACCGACAACCAATATCCTGTACAACTTCGGCAACGAGTACGTCTGGCACTGCCACATCCTGAGTCATGAAGAAAACGACATGATGCGGTCGATCGTGCTGTCGACTGAGTGCACAAATTATGATGCTATACGTGCACTGGTAAGAGAGTACTATCTCAATATACTGGGCCGCGAACCTGAACCTGCAGGCTGGGATTACTGGACAAATGAGATATGTCAAATCCAAGGCCTGGGTATATATTTAGGAGAGGGGTTTCAGGGAGAGGCCAAGTTCTTTTTCAACAGCGCTGAGTATATAGCTCTAAACAAGACTGATAGCGCGTTTTTGACCGACGTGTATGCTGCCTTTTTACAGCGAGCACCTGATCAGGCGGGACTCGATTTTTGGCTGGCGCAGCTTTCTGCAGGGTTAACACGGAATATGGTAATCACCCAATTTGCCTATAGTCCTGAGTTTGCACTATATATGCAAAACCTGTTTGGTACTGACACAACAAGACCTGAGAACAACCTGCTTAACGATCTGTACCGGGGATTCCTGAACCGATTTCCAGATATTGCTG
>CAYXQK010000072.1:0-3795 GCA_964467445.1 uncultured Syntrophaceae bacterium | reverse complement strand
GTCATCGGCAACCTGATCGTTCAGTTTACGGTTTGGGCGTTTCTTTCCAGTTGATTTGCATGTAGTCCAGATAGGACTGTACAAGCTGATCACCCAGTCTTGCGGCTGTTATCCAGTCTTCAACGGACTTCTGGCGATCTCCAATGTTCTGGTAAGCATTACCACGCAAGCGGTAGGGTAAGCTGTCCCGTGGATTATCCGCAATGATTTCAGTAAGCGTCTTTATGGCGCCGGTATAATCACCGGCGTTCATCTGGGCTCGACCCCTGTCTGCCGAGTTTTTGTCCACCGCAAGCTTTGATTTTTCATCCACTGCGACCTTGGCGCCACGGACAGGTTCCTTCATTGGAACCCGGACTTCACGGACAGGTTCCTTCACTGGAACCCGGACGCTACTGACAGGTTCCTGTTTTTCAGCCGCTTTTTCCGGCAGGGAAGCTTTTTCAATCGTTCTCGGTGCGCGATCAACAAAAGATATGCGACTCCCCTTTGTTCCGGCATATTTGCCTTTTGCACGCCGCTTTTCGGCGATTGAAAGAGAAAAGGTATTGACGGTCTCGTCTTGTATCGCATAAACGATAAAATGCTTCGATGGGGCCATATCCAATACGACCCTCAACTTTTTTGAGTCTTTATTTAAATAGCTCCTTATTTTCTTTACATGTTTTCCGGATACGGGGACATTGCGATATCTCGATTCCATAAAGGAAACACCCGCAAAGTCCATGATAACCCTTGGTTTCTTGCCTTCCAGTCCCGATAATATTGGAATACAGGCCTGGTTGCACAGGACTGCAACCTTCTCCTTGCCGCCCTTGTCCGCCTTAAAAACAATTTCTTTGACGGTCAGTGCCGCCGTTTGATCTTGAGCCATGCAAAGGCCGTAAGAACTTAATACGAGACAAACAACAAGGCAGGTCAAAAACCAATGTTTGGTGTTCATATCATTCCCCCCACAAAAAGTTCAGTTCAGCAAATGCAAACGACCGGAATGGCTCCTTATATCATCACTGGTATCCGGATCGCCAGAAAAAAGTAAAAAATTCCTTTTCTTACAGGAAACTACCCGATCATAATCTCCTTGACGGAGAGATTATTTAACCGGGATGTGGTTTTTAAGCCTGTAAAGGATCACAGGCAGGCTGTGTGCACGGTTCCGTCCGGTGAATAATCCCTCCCGAATAGTATTCCTGAATCGCATGATGGGAAAAACCGAGCAGTTTCTCCATGATGTCTGTGGTGTCTTCACCGATAGCCGGTGCGCCTCTCCAGACCTGACCCGGTGTCAGGGACATTTTTGGAATAACTCCGCCCACCCGGATGGGAACGCCGGACTGCCGGTCAAGAACAGGCACGTGAGATTCCCGTAAATTGTAATGTTCCTCCTGGAGCATGTCCATGGCATTCATGACACGGCAGCATCCGATCTGCGCCGCGTTGACTTCCTTCTCGACCTCCAGGCGGGTCCGGCTCGCGCAGTATTCGCGGAGCTTTCGGTCGAGGGCCAGTCCCTTTTCGGAACTCACGGCCGCCGCGTCCTTGGAGCATGCGTCGTAGCTGTATTCTTCGGGGTTCAGCCCCAGGAATTTCGGCACCCGTTCATAAATGACGGGCCCAAGGGCGCCGATGAAGACATAACCATCCTTGCACATGAACGTGTCGTAAGGCTGAAAGGTGGGGGCCTTGTTCCCGGAGTGTGCCGACACCTTGCCTTCCCCGGTTATCCAGGGCATCTGGAATCCCATCGTGGCGTGGACCGCTTCAAACTGGGAAAGGTCTATGACCTGTCCCCTGCCTGACCGCTGGACTTCCATGAGCGCCATCAGGACGGCAGCCCAGCCATGCATGGCCGTCATGTAGTCGGCCGTATAGACTTTGGCCCGTTGGGGAGGGCCGTTTGGATCGCCGGTGACGGCGATCATGCCGCCGTAAGCCTGCCCGAGCGCATCGTACCCGGGCCTTCCGAGCATTTCGCCGGCCCCGTACTGGCCATAGGTGCTGACACGCAGGATGACCAGCCTGGGGTTCACGGCAAGAGCCAGTTCCGGGGTGATGCCGGATCGCTCGATGGTCCCGGGCGCAGACGATTCCATCCAGATATCGGAGATTTTCCAGAGGGCCATCCCGAGTTCAACGCCCCTGAGGTTCTTGAGGTTCAATCCGAAGGATAGACGATTGATGGCTTCATTAGCCCAGTCGCAACCGTGGGGCCTCACGCCCCTTGTCAGGTGAGGCCCGGTGCGCCGGTGGATGTCTCCGCCGGGCCGCTCGATGTGGATGACCTCCGCGCCGAACATCGCAAGTTTGGTCGCCGCAAAGGGCTGTGCAATAACAATTCCTGAACTGACCACGCGGACTCCCTGGAGAGGCCCGAATTTCGGTGTGAGCATCGGCGTCTCCGGTCGCTTGAGATCCTTGATCCAGTCGGGTATGGTCGCTTTGAGTTTTTCGATCTGTTCTTCATTCTTTAGAATCCGCTCGTCATGCTGATTGGTCATACGGACACGCCCTCCTTCATAGATTGAATTATTCCCGATCTCCAACAATTTCTTGTGCATCGAATAGCATATAAGAATAAGTAAATCAAGGACGAGTGAGGATAAGGGTTCCCCTTTTACAGCGAGTGTGATAAGAGGACACGCTCGGGGAAGCAAATAGAATATTAGAAATGCGAGGAGGATGGCATTGATGGCATACCCAATCATGGGGCAGAAAGAACTCACGGATCAGGTCCGGGATGCCGGGTTGTGTACGGGATGCGGGGCCTGCGTGAATCTTTGTCCTTACCAGGTGTTTTATCATGACCAAACGATTGTTCTGAATGCCTGCGACATCGCAGCAGGGCGCTGCCATGCCTTCTGTCCCCGGACGCCGGTTGATCTCGAAGCGCTGCGTGAACGTTTCTTCGAGGCATCCGAATTCACCCCGGAAATCGGACCGGTCAAGGCCTTTTACATCACCCGAGACGCCGATGCCCAGCTCCGCCGGAAATCCCAGCACGGCGGAACGGTTTCAGCCCTGATGTCCCTGGCCCTTCAGGAGGGGTTGATTGACGCCGCCGTTGTCGCAGAAGGCCGGGAGCGTTTTATGCACGAGGGGGTGACGGTCCATCAGTCGGACGAACTCCGAAAACGGGGAAAGAGCAAATTTCTCGTTTCCCCGACGATCGCCGAATTCAACCGGACGGCAAGGAGCCAGGCACAGAGGATCGGCGTCGTGGCCACGCCCTGCCAGACCTTTGCCCTGGCCAAAATGCGATTCAAGCCGGAGCTGACCTCCGGCGACAACCCGATCGACAAGCTGAAGCTGGTCATCGGCCTGTTCTGCGGATTTACATTTTCCTGGGCGAAACTGATCGATCTGCTTCAGAGCAGGACAGGCCTTAATGAGATCACAGGCATGGAGGTGCCGCCGGGGGAGGGCGTTCTCGAAGTATTTACCGCCGCCGGTGCGCTGAGGTTTCCCATGGACGAGGTGGAGCCCCTGATGCGCGAAGCCTGCCGCTACTGCATCGATACGACGGCCGAGTATGCCGATCTTTCCGTCGGTTCGGCGCGTTTTTCCGAAAACTGGGAAGAGACACGCTCCTGGAACCAGGTGGTCGTCAGGACCCGGACGGGTCTGGAGCTGATGGAACGGGCCAGAGAAAGCGGCGTGCTGGAATTTCGCGATGTCCCCGCAGGGAGCCTGGAAACGTTG
Source organism: uncultured Syntrophaceae bacterium (assembly GCA_964467445.1). GTDB lineage: Bacteria > Desulfobacterota > Syntrophia > Syntrophales > Fen-1087 > JAPLJM01. Next base: position 96 of record CAYXQK010000072.1, on the reverse strand, counting down.
AAGAAGGCCGCGGTGAAAAAAAAGAAAGCCGCCGTGAAGAACCTGGTGGAAAAAAGCGGCAGCGCCGATGACCTGCTCTATCTGAATGCGCAGGAT
>CAYXQK010000071.1:0-7461 GCA_964467445.1 uncultured Syntrophaceae bacterium | reverse complement strand
CGGCGTCTTCGCCATCTTCAACGGCGCCGGCCGGCCAATCTTCGGCGTCCTGACCGACAAGCTGTCTCCCCGGGGCGCGGCCATCATCACGTACATCATCATCCTGCTCTGTTCGCTCGGGATGCTGACCGCCGGCGCAGGGGACGTGGTACTCTACGTAATCTGCTTCATCGGCTTCTGGCTCTGCCTGGGAGGCTGGCTTGCCATTGCCCCGACGGCAGCGAACACGTTCTTCGGCGTCAAGAACTACGCGAAGAACTACGGCCTGGTTTTCATCGCCTACGGCGTCGGTGCCATCCTGGGCGGCATCGTATCGGGACAGGCGAAAGATGCATTCGGCTCCTACGCGGTCGCCTTCTACCCCACGGCGGGGCTTGCCATTGTCGGCATGGTCATCGCTTTCCTTCTGTTGAAACCGCCGAAGAGGTAGAACGTCTTTTTAGATGGAAAAGCAAAAAGGGAAATCCATGCATGATATTTCCTTTTAATAAAACAGTGAGGTAAGACAAATGAGCAATGAAAATCTGGAAAGCAAAAGGTGGTTGATTGCCGGCGCGGCGATCATCATGCAGTTGTGTCTCGGGACGGTCTATGCGTGGTCCGTATTCAAGCTGCCGTTGATGAAGGTCCACGGCTGGAGCGACTTCGAGGTCTCCGCCACGATGATGATCCTGATGGCCGTCATCGGTGTGTCGGCCGCTTTCGGCGGGACCCTGGTAGACAAGAAAGGACCCCGGTTCGTGGCCACGATCGGCGGCATTCTATTCGGTGCGGGTGTGCTGCTTGCCGGTTTGGCGGATCACATAGGAAGCCTGTTCCTGCTATACTTTGGCTTCGGTGTTATCGGCGGTCTCGGCAACGGCTTCGGCTATGTGACCCCGATCGCGACCCTGATCCGCTGGTTTCCCGACAAGCGGGGTCTGATCACAGGGCTCGCCGTGATGGGCTTCGGCGCAGGCGCCTTCTTCATGGGCAGGATCGCCCCCGGAATGGTCAATGACATGGGTGTGGCCAACACCTTTTACATCTGGGGCGTCATCTTCCTGATTGTTGTGACGGGCGCAGCCCAGTTTTACAAGAATCCGCCCAAGGGATGGCTGCCTGCCGGATTTACGCCTTCGACCACAACGGTCTCGGCCGCCGACTCCTTCACCTTCGATGAAGCCGTCAAAAGACCTCAGTGGTGGATGCTCTGGGGTATGCTGTTTTTGAACGTCTCCGCCGGCCTGGGACTCATTTCCCAACTGTCTCCCCTTGCACAGGTGGTCGTCAAGAACGCCTCGCCCGGCATCACGCCTGCCGACCTCGCCATACAGGGCGGCACCATTCTCGCTGTCGCTTCCATTTTCAACGGTCTGGGGCGGCTCTTCTGGGCGTCCCTGTCCGACAAGATCGGCCGCAAAATGGTCTTCATGGTTATGTTTCTCTCGCAGGCCGCCCTGTACGTCCTGCTGCCGCAGATCGGCAATGTGATGCTTTTCACGGTGATTACCTGTTACCTGCTGGCCTGCTACGGCGGCGGATTCGCCACGATGCCTCCCTTTACTGCCGATTCCTTCGGTCCGGGGTATATTGGCAAGGTCTATGGCATCATGCTGACGGCCTGGGCCTGCGCCGGCGTTGTCGGACCCTTCGTCTTCTCGAAGATTCCCGGCATGGCCCTGTACGTGGCGGCGGGTCTTTTGGTCGCGGGGTTTGTCGTCGCGCTCAGTTTTACCCGACCGGCGCCGAAAAGCGCCAAGGCGTAAACATTACAACTGTTTTCATTCGCCGGACAGAAAAAGGCGGGCTTATGGCCCGCCTTTTTTCATGATAATAATCGAGGATCATGCCAGGGCGACTCCGTTGGCCGCATTTACCGGTTCTGGATACTATTACGATGCATTACGCATTGCGCAGGTAGATGATGCGCAGCCCTTCGAGCGTCAGCATGTCATCAACCACCTTGATGCTCTTCGTTTCGGGCGCGACAATTCTGGCCAGCCCGCCCGTCCCGACCACAAGGGGGTCCGATTTGACCTCCGCTTTGATCCGTTCGCAGATGCCGTCCACGAGACCCGCGTAGCCGTACATGATGCCGGCCTGCATACTGCTGACCGTATCCTTGCCCACGACGGATTTCGGTTTACTGAGTTCCACACGGGGCAGCTTGGCCGCCCGTTCGAAGAGGGCCTCGCTCGAAATCATGATCCCCGGCGAGATGCATCCCCCCATATATTCGCCTTTGTTCGATACGTAATCGAAGGTCGTGGCCGTCCCGAAATCGACAATGATCAGGTCCCGTTTGTATTTTTCAAATCCGGCGACCGCATTGACGATCCGGTCCGCTCCCACCTCCTTCGGGTTGTCGTAGAAAATGGGCATCCCTGTCTTGACGCCCGGCCCAACGATCAACGGTTTGATGTTGAAATATTTCTGACAGAGCGGCTCCAGAATATTCAGCATGGGAGGAACGACGCAGGAAATGATAATATTCCGGATTTCCCGAGAACTGATCCGGCTGGTTTTGTAGAGATTGTAAATGAGCATCCCGTATTCGTCCACGGTATGGTCCACAACGGTCCGGATCCGCCAGTCGTGAACCAGTTTTTCCCCGTCAAAGAGCCCCAGGACGGTATTGGTATTGCCCACATCAATGACCAAGAGCATGATTCTACCCCCTCAACAGATGAACATCCCCGGCAATTACCCTCTGATTGACGCCATTTTCATCCTTCATCATAATCGTGCCATCGTCGTCGATTCCGGTCACGATCCCGGTTTGAAATTCGTCTTTATAAACCACTTTGATCCGCTTGCCCAGAATATCCGCATGCCTCAACCAGGCCTTGCGCAGACCGATGAATCCCGCACTCAAAAAGACCTTATACCATTTTTCGATGGAATCAAAGAGCTTTGAAACCACATCGAGGCGGTCATAGACTACCCCTGTCTCAATTTTAAGGGATGTGGCGGCGTCACGCAGCGATGGATCGAAATCCTGATGGTTCATGTTGATGTTGAGGCCGATGCCCAGGATAATGAAGTCAACGCTGCCCGCGGCGGCCTTCATCTCCGTCAGGATGCCGCAGACCTTTTTCCCCTGGAGCAGTACATCATTGGGCCATTTAATGGACACGTCCCCGGGGCAGTAGCCCGAAAGAAGCTCCGCCACGGCGACCCCGGCCATCAGCGTGATCTGGGGCGCCATCGCCGGATCGATCTTCGGTCTCAGGATCATCGATGCGTAAAGATTGCTCCCGGGCGGAGATTGCCAGGCGCGGTCTAATCGCCCCTTCCCTTTCGTCTGGGCGTCCGCCACCACGACCTCGCCTTCCCGGGCGCCGCCAAGCGCCAAGCGGCAGGCAATCGTGTTTGTTGAATCAACCTCTTGATAATAATGGATATTCGTGACGATCTGATTGTGTTTTAAGCATTCAAGAAGGGCGTTTTTATTTAAATCACCTGAATTTTCCATCATGGTTATATTTAAACGAGAGGCACTTTAACCCGCCGCCTCAAGGGCCGCAATGCGCTCCTCCAGGGGAGGATGGGTCATGAAGAGTTTCCGGATACCGGAATGCCGCGCCCCGGAAATGCCGAACGCCGCCATCTGATCGGGAAGATGGGGTTGTTCGGCGGTCTTCTGGAGACGGCGCAGGGCCGCAATCATCTTCTGGCGGCCCTCGATCGAGGCGCTTCCCGCATCAGCCCGGAATTCCCGCTGCCGGCTGAACCACATGACGATGACGCTCGCCAGGATACCAAAAACCAACTGGGCGAGGATGGTCGTGATGAAGAAAGCGGGACCGGTTCCCCTTTCCGTTTTGAAGACGACCCGGTCGACGAAATACCCGACAACACGGGAAAGAAAGATGACGAACGTATTGACGACGCCCTGAATCAACGCCAGTGTCACCATGTCGCCATTGGCCACGTGGCTGATCTCGTGGCCGAGAACCGCCTCGACTTCCGCGCGGGGCATGACCCGCAGGAGGCCCGTGCTGACGGCCACCAGCGCATGATCCCGACGCATTCCCGTAGCAAATGCGTTTGCATCCGGCGAATCATAGACGGCCACTTCCGGCATGCCGATGCCGGCGGCCGTCGCCTGCCGTTTTATGGTATTGAGCAACCAGGCTTCGACCTCGTTACTCGCCGACTCAATGACCTGGGCGCCGGTCAGCCGCTTTGCGGACCACTTCGACATGGCCAGCGAAATGAGGGCGCCGCCGAAGCCGAAGACAGACGCAAAGACAAGAAGATTGGCAAGGTCAAGGCCGACGCCCTGCTCATCGAGAACGCGATCCACCCCCAGCAGGCTGAGTACAATGCTCAGAATCAAGACGATGGCAAGGTTGGTGACAATAAACAAAACAACTCGTTTCATTTGCTTCCCTCCGTGTCTGTTTTTTCCTGCAACGATTGGATCGATTCATCGCCGCTGCGGCATCCGTAATTCCGATCCCGCATAAAAGGCTGACATGTTTTATCCTGTGTTGAATATAAAAACTACGGGGCCCGGTGTCAAGGGAAAACAGAAATAACGGAACTCATTATTCAGTCTGCATTTTCTTCTTGACTCGACTTTTCCCTTTTAGTATGAACGACGCGTTTGTGCGGAAAAATTTTTGAATGAACAAAATTCTACAGACGCAGGGGGGGAGGTTGTAAATGGACAAATTGATTAAAAGTTCGGACATCAGAAAAATTTCTAGCCTGGACCATGAAGAACTTGCCAAGAAAAGCGAGGGGGCCTTCGAGTACTGGGGCCCTACGCCCACCGAAGCGAGAAAAAGGGCTGTTGCCAAGCCAAAGGGGCTGCATGACAAGCGGACGACCCTCAAGGAGGCCGTTGCAAAACATGTCAGAGACGGCATCAATCTCGGCATCGGCGGATTCGTGAACACGCGCGTTCCGATCGCCATTATCCACGAAATCGTCCGCAAGGGCGCGAAAGACCTGACGCTGTCCTTCCAGTCCAATTCCATGTGCGTGGAATTACTCGCGGGCGCCATGATTTTGGATCCCAACCATGTGTCGATCAAACGGGTCGAGCTCGCCTGGTGGGGCTATGAAGTCATCGGCATCGCCCCTCTGTTCCGTTATCTGATCTCAAACGGCATGATTCAGCTTGACGACTACACGAATTACGGCATGTCCGCCCGGTTCAAGGCGGGAGCGATGGGCATTCCGTTCATCCCGACGCGGGATCACGGCGGCTCCGACATGGAACTCGTCAACAGAGGGAAGATGATCGAGTGTCCCTTTTCCAAGGAAAACGTCTACCTGCTTCCGGCCTCCAACCCGGATCTCGGCATTGTTCATGTCCCGGTAGCGGACAAGCACGGTAACGCAAGGCTCTTCGGGGCGCATTGCACCTGCCCGGAAATCGCCCTCGCATCGACTTATACGATCATGACGGCGGAGCAGATTATTCCGACCGACAGCATAAGAAGATATCCCAACCTGACCGAAATTCCCTATCCGGCCGTGGACGCCGTCGTCGAGCAGCCTTTCGGCGCTTACCCCGGCGCATGTTATGGATATTACTGGTTTGATATGCCGGAGTTTCTGAGTTTCAGAAGCATCGGCGACGAATTCAGAAAAACGGGGAACAAGGACAAGCTCAAAGAATACTATGACAAGTATATTTTCGGCTGTGAAACCTTCGACGATTTCCTGAGCACGCGGCCCTACAACAAACTCAAGGAACTCAGGCAGAAGGACGGCGGACAGCCGATCATTGTCGACTGATGACGATTCCATTGATTATACAATAAGCGAATAATATAAGGGGGATATAAAAAATGGCTGAATATGGTCCGTTCGAAATGATAGCTTTTACCGGCTCAAGGGTATTGGAAGATGAAACCATCGTATTTGTGGGAACGGGTCTTCCGATCATCGCTTCCATGCATGCCCAGCTTACGCATGCGCCGAATCTCAATATGATCTTTGAAGCGGGCTCGTTCGGGGCGATGCTCGAGCAAGGGCTGCCTCTGTCCGTCGGTGACACCCGGGCCTTCCGCAAAGCCGTTTATGCAAAGGGGCTTTGCGCCGCTTTTGAACTGACGCAGAGAGGACATGTGGACTACGCCTTCATCGGCGGCGCGCAGATCGATATGTATGGAAACATAAATTCGCACTTTGAAGGCGGCACTTACTGGAAGACCAAAACAAGGTTTCCGGGAAGCGGCGGCGCGGGCGCCATGGCCGCCAACTGCGAGAAAACGATTGCCATCATGGCTCTGGAAAAAAGAAGATTTGCAGAAAAAATCGACTTTGTTACGAGCATCGGCTTCGGCGACGGCTCGGCGGATTACAGAAGAAAGGCCGGCGTTATGGGTTCCGGCCCCTACCGGGTCATTACCAATCAGGCGGTTTTCGGTTTCGATGAAGAAACCCGCAGGATGATGCTGCTGGAAGTGCTGCCCGGAAAGACCGCCGCGGACATCCAGGAACTGGTGAGTTTTGAACTGCTGATATCACCGGATCTGCGCGTGATGAAAGAACCCGGCGATGAGGATCTGAGACTGCTCAGGGAAGTGATCGACCCAGACGGATATTTCCTCAAGAGAAAGGTCGCAAAATAATTTGGCGTTAGAACCCCCTTCGTTCCCTTTACCCAAGGGGAATGAAGGGGGTAAAAAACCGTTGTATCCTTCAACAGGCCCCCCTGATCGCCGCTTCGTAAACTTTTAGAAGCGCCTGGGCTTCGTCTGATGGCCCCGGCCATGCTGCCGCTCTCATGCGACCATTTGCAGCAAGGGATTCCCGAAACGCCGGATCAATGGCTAACTGCAGGACTTTCCGGACGAAATCCACGCGATTGCCCGACTCAAAAAGGCGCCCGCAGGGACCGATGCCTTTCTCATCGCGGATCAACCACCGGTTCCCCGGAATGTCGGAAGCCAGAATCGGTCGCCCCGCCGCCATGGCTTCAAGCAGTGAATTGGAAAGACCCTCCGATCTGGAATGGTTCAGGACAACATCGGCACCTTCACAGGCAGCATGCATGGCCTTCGGGGGAATCTGTAAAATCCACTTCGCGAAAGATCCCAGGCGTTGGATCTCTTCCTCAAACCGGCCGGCATACCTGACGTCAAGCGCCGGCCCGGCAAACACCACCCGGATTTTCGGGTTGGCTGCATGCGCCTTTTCCATTGCACAAAGACATTCGAGATTGCCTTTCACCGGGCGAATGCCGGCGGGCATGAAGAAGAGAATATCCTCTTGCCGGCAGCCCGCGACGGCCCGAAGATCAAAATCGTCTTTTCCAAGCCATAAAAAAGATTTGGGCACAGCGGCGATCCGCCCTTTCAAGTCCGGCAGGAGTTCCTGCAGCAGGCAGGCGATCTCCGGGCTCTGGGCAATGATGGAAAGCGCACGGCGGCAGGTCTTGCCCACGATCTTCATGCCCGCCCCTTTCATCGCGTGCAGGTTGATGTCCGTCCCGCCGGGAGAAACGACAAAGGGCAA
>CAYXQK010000070.1:0-2676 GCA_964467445.1 uncultured Syntrophaceae bacterium | reverse complement strand
CACCTCCTGCCCCGCCTCGGGCTGCTCGGGTGTGAAGAGCAGACGCATCCGCTCCCCCTTGGCCATGGTGCGTCGGTAGGCCATCCAGCGGACCACCTGCCCCCAGAAGCGGTAGTGGTATTTGTCCTCGACCCCCTTCCGCCACCGCCACGCGCCGTCGGTGGCCATGAAGAGCACCTTGCCGGCGCCGAACGACCGCGTGACGAGCAGCGGAATCCGGCCGTAGTCGTTAGCGGCGTCGTCGTGCACGGCCAGCACCTCGCTGCCTGCCTTGGCGCGGAGCACCGGTCCATACCATTGAAAGCCAGGCAGCGACTCCCAGACGGCGACATTCTCTTCGGCCGAGTCGACCAGCCGCGTGAGCAGGCTGCTGCGGCCCTTGTCGGTGAGGGCAAACCGCCCCGGCACAGCCGTGCCGGTCCCCTCCGGCCGCGAGGCATCGAGCACCACCGGCAACAGGTCATCGAGCGGCGAATCGGCCAGCGACATCTCGTTGCCCAGCCAGCCCGGCATGAAGACGAGTCCGCTGGCCTGGTATTCGACCAGCCCCTTCAACAGCCGGCAGTCCTCGTCGGTGAGGTGGCCGTCGTCGAGCCCAACGTCCCCGAGAAACACGACGTCGAACTGGGAAAGTTCGTCGAGCGAGCCGGGGAACTTCTTGATGTAGTCCTTGTTGCCGCCGCCTACCTTGGAGACTCCCTTGTGGAAGAGCAGGCAGGAGAGATCCACGCCCGGATCGCGGGAGAGGGCGTTCCGCAGGTAGCGGTATTCCCATCGCGGCACGCTCTCCACCACCAGCACCCGCAGCTTCTCCTGCCGGATGCTCACCGGCGCCGTGCGCGCATTGTTGTCGGGCAGCAGTTCGCCCGGCTGCGTCGGCACGCGGACCGTGACCGTGTAGTCGCCGACGGCCCCCGGCGTCCAGTAGATCCAGTCGGTGGTCTTGCCCATCGAGGCCAGCCGCAGCTGTTTGCTGAAGGTCTGGCCGTCGGAGGTCTCCACGACCGCCGTCACCGTCTGCTCCCGCGGCAGCGTGCTGCGAATCGTGAAGGGCACACGAAACGGCTTGCCCACCACGCCCGTCACGGGGCAATCGAGGCTCGCGATCGTCACGTCGGGAAGCGGCGTGGGGCTGCCGGTGGGCACGGCGAGCACCGGGATGCCGGCCAGGCGCAGGGCCGTGGCGGCCTGCACGGGCGGCCGCCCCTCGTTCCAGTCGCCGTCGGAGGCCAGCACGATCGCCCGCAGATTCGGATTGCGTCGCGCCGCCGTGTCGAGCGGTCCGAAGAGATCCGTTCCGGCGGCGGGCGGACTGGCGCCCTCGCTCGCCGCTCCCTCCCGCGTCGTGGAGAACGGCTCGATCCGGATCGCGAACCGCTCCTCGAGCGGCTTCCAGAACGCTGCGTCGGAGAGGGCCGCCACCGACTGCTTCCGCGACACGACGCCCGTGCCGCCCGTACCGCCCGTGCCACCTGGCGGCGCCGCGTCTCGCTGCGTGCCGGCCTGCGGGGCATCGAGCGTGTCCATGCTCCGCGAGTCGTCGATCAGCACGGCGATCGAGGGCTTCTCGCTGGGCCGCTGTTCGGTCACCCACTCCGGCTGATTGAGGAGGAACACCACGACCGCTGCAATCACGAACCGCAGCAGCTCGAGCAGGCCGTAGCCCGCCCGGAAACCGCTCCGCCACCAGCCCGCCAGGCAGACGGCGGCCACCACCGCCAACAACACGAGCGACACGCCAAGCGACCAGGGCGTCCAGTAGAACCGCAGCCCGTTAGCGATCATCACTCCATCAGGTTGCATCGTCATGCGACCGCCTCCCTGCTCCGCTGCGCGGCGGGAAGTTTTACGCTCCCGCGCAGCCCGCTCTGGAGCCTGTCGGGATGTCGTCGGGGAAGACAGAGCAGCCCCTCCACCACGAGCGACACCAAGAGTGCGACCAAAAACAGCCGCCACACCTCTTCGACGATGGCGCCAAGGCCGCCGGCCTTCTGCTCGAAGCGGCTGAACGACAGGCCCTGAAAGAGCGTCTCAATCTGCCGGTCGTCCACGACCTCGGCGGCATCCTCCGCGGCGGGCCGATTCACCGCCAGCAGTCTCCCCCGCGACGCATACACGCCGGCATGAAAGCCCGCCTCGGTCGACGCCGACGGTGGCCCGGCGATCTGCCGCCAATCTTCCTGACTGCGTTGCTGGGAGCTGCGTTGGCCGCCCGCGTCGGTGCCACCCAGTAGCATCGCGCCTGCATCGACCTGGCGGGCGTTGCCCACGGTTTCAAGGCCGGCGTCGATGGCCCGCTGCACGACCGCATAGAGCACGACACCATTGGCCGCGAGGTCGGAGTCGCGGACGGCGGGAGTGGTCGCCAGAAAAGAGGCGCCGCCCCGATCACCGGCCGCCCGCACGAGCAGCGGCCTGCCGTCGGGAAGCACGGCCAGCGGCGTGCCCTCCCCGGTGATCCCGCACGTGCGACGGAGTTCCAATTCACCGACCGGCAACGCGGCGCCCGTGAGCGTGGCGGCGAGAAGTCCCTCGTCGGCCCGCCACGACGACGGCCGCAGCGGCGGGCTGTGCTCGGTCCACGTCTGCCAGGCCATGCCGTTGAAGGACGTCGTCGTGGGTGAATCGGGCGGCAGGAAGATCACCTGGCCGCCACGGGCGATGAACCGGCTTACT
>CAYXQK010000069.1:0-16195 GCA_964467445.1 uncultured Syntrophaceae bacterium | reverse complement strand
ATGACCCCGCCGTATTTTTCCTTCCAGAGCCAGACACGTTCAATGAACTTCTCGCGGCCAAGGTCGTGCCTGGTGAGGCCCTCTTTGGCCAGTTCCTGTTCCACGACGTTCTGCGTGGCAATCCCGGCGTGATCCGTTCCCGGCATCCAGAGGGCGTTATACCCCTGCATGCGCTTGAACCGCGTCATGACGTCCTGCAGGACATTGTTCAGGGCGTGCCCCATGTGGAGCATGCCCGTCACATTGGGGGGTGGTATGACGATGCAGAACGGCTGTTTGTCGCTGACATCCTGCGCCCTGAAATAATCCTGATCCAGCCAGTACTGGTACCACCTTGCTTCGGCCTCATGCGGCTCATAGACTTTGCTCAAAGACCCCTTGCTCATTGATTCTCTCCGTGATCAACGCGTTTAAAATTTCAATTCTTCCCTGATTTTTCTGATGATCAAAAGCGCATCGGCGCCCCCCACAGGTCCCATGGGAACGAACTCACCGGTGGTGATGTTTTTGGCCCCCATGATCTGACGCGTGGTCACGACCATAACGGCATTGAAATAGGGCAGATCGGACCGCAGATCTGGAAAGGGCGAGGTGCTCCCGATGAACCTCGTGGCCAGGGCGTTGTCCCCGGACACTTTGATGAGCATGTCTTCGATCATCATGGCATAGGCTGCCCGTTCAACGAGATCATTGGGGCGGAAAAGACCATCGGGATACGTTTCCAGCCCGCGCACGCCGATTTCAATAATCCCCTCGATATCCGCTTTCAGGGGATGGTTGGCAATGTCAGCCGGAAGCGCTGCGGTCTTCGGTTTTATGGCGGCCTTCTCGGGATCCTTGAAGCCCGTATCGAAGGTCTTCGGAGTCCGCTTTTTATAAAGGGTGTCTATTTTGAGTTCTTCCATGAACAGTGCCGCGGCGTCTGCCCGCGTTATTTTTTCCACAAAAGCGATCTGCTTTCCCGTGATGGAGCCCGGCCTGGCCCGCTGGATTTTCTGCATCAGGTTCCATTGCTGATCCGCCTCGCTGATATAATCTTTCTTGAGCTCAAGAACCCTGCTGAACATCTGAGAGGCCTGCATCACATCCAGCGCCGTTTTGTAGCACAATCCCATGTAGTAATGGACGGAGGAGGAGGCCGGATCGATCAGTATGGCTTTTTCAAACTCGCCGCGCGAGATATCGAGCCAGTCCTTATTCGCCCTTTTGCAGACCACCCCGACCTGCATGCAGGAGGAACGGCTCAAGGTATGGATACGGATATAGCCCACATGGATGAATAACCTCTCTTCAGCCGTTCTGGCATATCCCCAGGCCTTGTCCATGGCTGACAGGCCATTCTTGTAATCGGTCTGATAGGCCTTGACCAGGCCGATACCGGCATGCGCCCTGGCATACCCGGGTTCAAGTTCAATGGCCAGTTCAAATGACCGCCGGGCATCGCCGAATTTCTCCTGATCCAGCAACTTCATGCCCGTGGCAAAGTGATGCTCCGGCGTATCCAGATGGCTCGCGGGAACACGCGCTTTCGGCCCGCATGAAATCAGCAACAGGCAGGCCATCAACATCATTAAAACCTGTAATTTTTTATACCGCAACGGTCCAATCATGGCATTCTCCTTTCCCCTGAAGCATCTATCTGAAAAACACGCTAATCCTTATCAAACCGGTTCACGCTGTTGTGCAAACGGCCGCTAAATTATCTTTAATCGCTATTTCAAGTCAAGCTATTTTGCCAAGCTCGTAAAAATTCAAAAAATGCGCCGAATGCGACGGCTGCGTAAAAAGCTCCGCAGGCAAGGCGCGCAAATCATGAGGAACAAGGCATACGTTGGCGTACGCCGCGATGACGAGGGATGCAGGGCAACGCAGCATCCGGACTTTTTACGCAGTCGTCTATTTTGCCAAAAAAGACGCCACAATTTTCGCGATGGCATCCCGCTCATCCGGCCTGAACCAGATCATTTCCCGATCCGACCCGAACCAGGTCATCTGCCGTTTCGCGTAGCGCCGGGTATCGCGCTTGATGGCCTGAACCGTCGTGGAAAGGTCATGCAGCCCGTCAAGATAACGGACAACATGCCTGTAGCCCAGCGACTGCATGGATTTCAACGATGCCGTATAACCCCGTGCCAGCAGATGACGGACTTCCTCGACAAAACCTCCCGTCATCATCTGGTCGGTTCTTTGCCCGATCCTGTCAAACAGGGGCTGTCGTTCCATCGTGAGCCCGATCTTCAGGTAATCGTACCGCCGCTGGCCGAAATCGTGCTGCCGCTGCTGCTCCACAATCGATTGCCCGCTTATTTCAAAGACTTCCAGCGCCCGCATGATGCGCACCGCGTCATGCGGGTTGATGCGCCGGGCCGCCTGTTCATCCTTTCTCTTGAGCTTTTCATACAGATAGGCAGGACCATGCGCCGACAACGCCGCCCGGTAAGACGCCCTGAGGGTCTCATCGGCCTGGGGCCCATCGAACAGCCCGCCCAGCAGGGCCCTGATATACAGCCCTGTACCGCCCACGATAAAGATGGGTTTCCGCTGCTGGTGCAGCGCCCCGATGACGGGTTGCACCTGTTTGATGAACAGTGCGGCATTGAAGGGCTCATCGGGATCGGCCACGTCCAGCAGGTGATGTTTGACCAGCGAACGCTGCTCACCGGTGGGCTTGGCTGTGCCGATATCCATCAGGCGGTACACCTGCATGGCATCGGCGCTGATGATCTCCCCCCCGGCTGCCGAGGCCAGTTGCAGGGCCAACCCGGTCTTTCCGACGCCGGTCGGACCGGCAAGGATTATCAGGCGGGGTTTCGGATCGGCGATGGTCATCTTCTTTTGAATCGTTTTTCAAGCTCCCCGAGACCCAGCATGATATAAACGGGCCTGCCGTGGGGACACGTCGATGCAGAGGGGGTTTCATCCAGATCACGGCACAATGCCGCCGCCTCCTGCGGCGTCATGGACTGATTCGCTTTGACCGCCGCCGCACAGGCTAAAAGACGGAAGATTTTATCCTGTCGATCCTTCAGCCCCAACAACCGGTCGCTGTCGGAAAAGGACTCCAGCATGTCCATGATCATGGCGCGGGTATCCACCTGGGAACAGATCACGGGAACGGACCTGATAACCATTGAATCACTGCCAAATGATTCCGCTTCGATCCCCGCCGCCTCCAGAATCGTCAGAGATTCTTCAAGAAAAACAATATCTTTCTGGGAAAGGTTCAGCACCTCCGGAATCAGCAGCCGCTGCCCAACGCTGTGCCCTTCCCTGTTCTTTTTCAACTTCTCGAAAAGGATCCGCTCATGGGCGGCATGCTGATCCAGCAGAACGATCTGATCGGGTGTTGAAAAAACGAGATAGGTGCGCGCGACCTGGCCCAGATACACAAGATTGCTGAATTGAATGATCTCTGCCGGCTCGGAGGTGAACTCCGTGTAAAACCCGCCGGCGGGTTGGTGAACAGGCGGAGCAAATGACTCCTGGCGCCCCTGCCGGACCGCTTCCGGAAAGGAGAGCTTTCCCGTGGCCGCGGAAAGGCGATAGTGTTTCAGCGCGTCTTCAACGCGGCCGCGATAATCCCTGGTCCGCCGAGGGTCTGTGGCATCCCCATAGCGGCCGGATTCAGGCGCCGGCGGAAGTTGCGCCAAGGCCTGCGCCAGCGTTTCCACAATCATCCCGTAAATTTCCCTGGGGTAACGGAAGCGGACCTCGAGTTTGGCCGGATGGACATTCACATCCACATCTTCCGGCGCCAGGTCCAGCAACAGGACCACTGCCGGGTATCTTCGGGCTTCAATCATGTTCCGGTAAGCCGTCATGACGGCGTGATTCAACAGATAGTCCCTGATATAGCGCCGATTGACGAAGCTGTAAAGGTGCTTCCCCTGGGAACGCGTGAACGGGGGCCTGGAGATGAATCCCTGCATCCGGATGTTGTCCCTGGCGGCCTGCACCGGCAGCAGGTGATCCATAATATCCATGCCCAGAATCAGGGCCATCCGTTCGGACAAATCACCCGTTGCGGGTATTTTAAAAACCTCCCGGCCATTGGCCATGACCTGGATTCTCACCTGCGGATGCGCCAGGGCCGTGCGCGTGATGACATCCATACAATACCCCTGTTCCGTGGATTCCGTTTTCAGAAATTTTTTCCGGACCGGAACAGGATCAAATATCTGCGTCACCATCATGGTCGTACCCTCGGGACAGCCCGCATCCATGATCTCCCCGATGCTGCCGGCAGTCACCACCATCCTCTTGCCGGAGAGCGTTCCCTTGCTTCTTGTCGTCATCTCCACGCGGGCGATGGCGGCGATACTGGGCAGCGCCTCTCCCCGGAAGCCGAAGGACCTGACCTTATAGATGTCGTCAAATTCATAAATTTTGCTTGTGGCGTAACGCCTGAAAGCCTTTGGCACGTCATCCGGCACGAGTCCCTCGCCATTGTCGGTGATGCGAATCATTCCGCAACCGCCCTTCAAGAGTTCGATCCGGATATCCGTTGCCCCGGCGTCGAGGGCGTTTTCCAGCAGCTCCTTGACGATGGACGCCGGCCGCTCAATGACTTCTCCCGCCGCAATTTTATGGGTCAATGCCTCGGGAAGCGTAACGATTTTTCCGGACAAGGTCTGCTCCTGGCAAGGTTTTGAATATAAAAGACCGCAGCAAACGTCAGCGCGATCACTGCGGTCTCACTATTGACGACTTCATAACCAGTCCGGATCAATCCAGGACGATCATGACCCGGCATTTCTTCATGAAACTCAGGTTTTCCGTGGCGGACCGGATCTGTTTCGCATCATCGTTGCTGATTTTGATATCGGCCTTGCCGGCCCCTTCGGCGCTGACGCCCTTCACAGTCACGGGATTGTCAGTTACGCGCTGATTGCCCTGGGCCGCTGTCAGATCTCGCGCATAACCGCTGATTCCCTGGGAGACGGCATACGTCTTGTCAACAATCATGGACCCGTAAACCTCGGCGCCCGCTTCATCCACAATCTTCGGAGACATGGCCGGCCGGGCCCCAAGGCCCCGCGCATCGATGACCATCCCGGTATAAACCGGCGCCGCTGCCGGCATCGGGACAGGCTTTACCGGCGCCGGTTCGGGTTTAACCGGTGCAGGGGGAGGCGTCTCACGCTTCTGCTGCTCCTCAATCGCCTTGGGGATGATGGTTTGCGCAAACCTGCCGCTCAACGACATCCTCAAAGTGACTTCGCAAGTCCCATCGGAAAGATAGTCCGTATTGACGGTCCGCGCCCCTTTCACGAAACCGGAAATCGCGGCGTTGATGACGTCACTTTCGGTGACAAAATCCCTTATGGTCGTCTGCGAGTCGATCTGGACCCCTTTGGTCACCTCGAGCAGATTCCGGTAAGCGACGACCGTCGCAGCTCTCAGGCACATGGGACGCGCATTGGTCCCTTTGACCTTGGCTGGGTCCACGGCCCCGATTCCGACCGCCTCGACATATCCATCTTCATAATTGATGATCCCCGTGTCACCGACCTGTTCGGCCACCTTCGACTCAATGATCTTGGACCATTCCTTCTGGCCGATCTTGCCCTCTGGCTGGGCCAGACAAACCGCGGCGCCGGCAACGAAAAAGCAGATCATTGCCATCATCCCGATGATAACCGTACCTTTCGACTTCATAAGATCCTCCTTCTATGGTTTAGTCAGTGTTTGGAATAACAAAATACCCATAAGCTTTCAATGAAAAAATGGCCACCCCGCCGGCAGGGTACAACCCCCTACTTTCTTTCCCCAAAAGCCTTTTCCTCCGGCGCGGTCAGCCAGGGCTTGATATTGATATTCCTGTCCGGATCGCCGAAAATATAACTCGTATCCGGCGGCGCGTTCCCCCACCAGTTGTTCCGGGCGTCGATATAAATGGTTGAACGCGTCTGAATGGCCACTTCATTCTCAACAAAGTTGTTATGGTGGATGGACGGATTTGACATCCCCACGCAGGTAATCGCCCCCTCTCCCTTATTCCCGGAAAATGTATTGTACAAGAGTTTCGGAGCTGAGCTGTTGCGGGCATAAACGCCGCTTTGCGCGTTTTGAGCAATATGGCAGAAGGAGATCTCCGGCGCCCCGAACCAGATGTCAAAAGCTACGGAGGCATATTTGACGATGCAATAGGCAAAGGCGCTGTTGACCTTCGTCTCCTTCGCTAATTTCACCGCGCTGACATAAAAACCGGGCACGGGAGATGACGCAGAGGCTGTGAACAGGATCGGATCGTCCTTTGTTCCTTTGGCCATGACGCCGCCATCCTGCGCAATAATAGCGGTCTTTTGATCGAACCGGATGACAACCCCCGGTTCGATGGTGAGGGTGGCGCCGCCATCGACAACGACATCCCGGGCCACCCGGTACGGGCTGTTGGCCAGGATCAGGAAGGCATCCCCTTTCAGCGTCCCGCCCAGAACCGGCGCAAGGATCGGAAGTTCAACGGGCTTCCCCTCCGGATACGGGGCATTGAGCACCGACTTGATATTGATCTTTCCTCTGATTCTCGAAAGAATCTCGAGGCCCTGCGCGCTGCCCCACCAGTTGTCCAGAGCGTCGACGGCTTCTCCGGTCATCTCGCCCGCCATGTCAAAGGGCTTGTTGTCGATCAGGTTATTGCCGGCAATGACCGCCCGGCTGTTTGTCGCCGTGATTCCCGGACCGCGGTTCTGCCGGATTTGATTGTTGCGGATCACCGGCGCCGCACTCTGAATCCGGATGCCTTCCCGAGCATTATCCTGGATGACATTTCCGGTAAGAACCGGCTGGGCTCCCGCCTCGATCAGAATGGCCGCCTCCGTGTTTTTTTGGATCGTATTTTTCACGACTTCGGGCTTCGAGAAGGTCCCCTGAATCCGGATCGCCGTTCCATTGGCCGTCAGCTCACAGGACTCGATGCGCGGCGAGGCCGCCCGACACGTAACAGCCGTTGAGGCGTTGCTGATCCGGCAATAGCGCAGGACGTTTTCCTTTTCCTTCACATTGTTAAAGCTGATCCCTTCCCAGGGTTTGCCCGCTTCCGGCGTCTCGAACCGGATAATGTGCCCGTCGTCCCCCTGGGCGCTGAGACGGCCTTCAATGATCAGCCCACCTCCGCGGGAGCGTATTTCCGTACCCGGCTCGATGGTCAACAGAGCCTTGTCCCGGACGACGACGGTGCTTTCAATCATGTAAGGGCTGGCGCCGGCATACCATGTCGTGTCCGTTTCGATGACCCCGGAAACCGGGGTCGGACCCGGCGCAACGGGCATTCCCATCACGGTGTCCGATTTTTCGCTTTCATTGCCGGCCCGGTCCACGGCGGAGATCTGATAATAAATCTTCCGGTTATTGACGAGCTTTTCGTCGCTCAACTCGCTGAACTCCATTTTGGCGATCTCCTCGAAACCGCTGAGCGGCGTCGCGCTGCGATAGACCCGGTAGCCGGCCAGATCCGGGGCCGGTGATTTTTCCCAGTTGAGGAGCACCCGGTTATTTCTTCCCACCGCGTTTATTTTATTAAGTTTATCCGGAGGAATCGTATCCAGTGTGACCGTCCCTACGGCATCCACCCATTCGGCGGTATTGCCGGCGTCGTCGCGCAGGTACCCCGTAATGATGGCCAGGTTCACATTGTCGCCGGGAATGACCCGATAGACCCCCAGATAGACGCCGGGTTCCCCTTGCTGTTCGAGCATGTCGATATTCTTTTTAAACTCGCCGATATGGAAATAGGCCTGCATTTGGGGCGTCCCCTGGATCACCACACGGATCTCGTCGCCCGCCTTTTTCGGCAGATTCTTCGTATCCTGAACGAGTAGCGAAATCACGGGCGGCCGCAGGGCCTCGGCGATGGTCGGCGCGGGAATCGTTTTGACCATATCCCGGAACAGATCGTCGCAGGCGCGCAGCAACTGCACATCCCGGATATTCATGGCTGTCGCAATGACCGTGGCGACAAGCCCGATCGGACTCGTCGATATTCCTCCCTCATGAATGCGGGCGACATGCTGACCACGCCAGAGCATTTTTCCCGTTTTCGTATCCATCATCCTGACCTCGGCGCCGACAGACACGTTGGAGTAAATGACGGCAAACAGCTTGTCAAAATCGGAAATGGTCCCGAAAATAATGGCATCGACGTTAAGGATCTTGCCCAGATCCTGCGGCGAGGCCTGGTTGATGACGACCGGATCCTGCAGCCCCGTCTTACGGAGGACATTGTCCACGCGGTAGAGCTCCATATCCTTGAACGGCAATGAACTAAAATGATTATAAAATCCCCTGCGGACGGCTTCGGAGCCTTCCTGGCTTTTCGCCTGGTTGACAAAGGGCAGAACGGCCACGGTTCGCGGTTTATGATCCTCCATGTCCGGGGCCACCTCGTACGTGCCTTTGAATAAAGACGTGATCTGCGGTGAAATCAGCGTTGTTTTGGTCGCAACCATACAGCCCTGCAGAATCAGCAGGGCTGGAAAAAAGAGAAGGACCAGGATGACGCTGATGGGCTTTAATGCGTTATGCATGACGAGGCCTCCATGACTGTCAATCATCCGTCTAATGAAAAGTCCTGACATTCAGCAGGGCATTTCCACTGCCGGAAATGATTTCACCGTGACCGGGATAAATCCGCTCCGGTTCAATGCAACGACATAAATCATGATATGTTTTCAACAGGGTGTTTTCATTGCAGCAGAAGCGGTTGAGATAGCCGCTCCCGTTTTTCTCAAAATTGAGAATCAGGTCCCCACAGATGAGTTCCGCCGATGATTCGCGATAAAGCGAAACGGAATCCTCCGTATGGCCCGGCGTTTCCAGGATGTCCCACTGCCCGAAACCCAAGGGCTGGCGCGTCGCCGTCGTATAGTTGAGATACTGAATTTTTTCGGTAGGAAAGGGAAGGCTTACGAGATTGCGGAAACCGGGCAGCGGGATACCCGTCAGGCTTTCAAAGCGGAGATGATCCCATCTGCGGACATAGCAGGCGCTGTGGAGTGTCGCAGGGTATAGTCCCGTGATCCAGTTTCTTTGTCTGGCCAACTTATTTTCCCCAGATAGATAATCACCGACGCGCGGATGAAAGATCACCCGGGTCTTTTCCCCCGACTTCTTTAACAAATGTCCGATCCCGCCAATATGATCGATATGGAAATGCGTGGCGACGATAGATCTGATCTGTTCCAGCGGCCGGCCCAGATCGCGGCTGACGAACAGGGCGACATCATCCGCCGTGCCGACACTGCCGACATCCACCACGAGCAGACCTTCTGCTTCGTCGATCACATAGCACCGTGCAAAACCGCAACCGGCAAGCGCAAAAACCATCGGAACCTCTTTGTCCGGGACAGATCAACCCCTTGTCGCTTGGGGTCCATGCCCGCTGCTGCGTCCCAGCGCCCCTGTCCCGAGGCGGCGCTTACTCCCCTATTACAACAATTTCCGGACTGTAGCCGCTTTCCAGGCCATCCCGATCAACCGCCGTGACGAGGTACGTTTTTATCTTTCCCTTATCCAGCGGCGTTTTGAATGTCACGGAAGGGGCTGTGATTTTATCCAGGCCGGCGACGGTTTCCGTCTGCCAGAATGTCTTTTCGTAGACTTTGTAATAGGCGATATCCGCTTCCCTGCCCGGTTTCCAGGTCAGGCTCATAGTTCCATTTCGGTACTTGCCGGTCAGTCCTTCTGGATTTTTCGGTTTGGGTTTTGTCGAAATCCGGATTTCTTCGGAAAAATCACTCAGGACACCGTCTTTATCTTCCACCTGGATTTTATAACCATAGGAAGCCCCGTCTGCTAAATCTCTATCCACATACCGGGTTTCGCTGCTTCGGACTTTCGCAACGGCGGAAAACCGTCCATCCGTGCCTTCCTGGCGGTATAGATGATAGGCAACGACATCCTTTTCCGGATTCGCCTGCCAGGTCAGCGGGGCAGATTTTACCTTAAGCGACTCTCCTTTGAAATCGGCCGGTTTAACCGGCCTGGGTTTGGTCACAGCCGACACGGCCGCCGACAGAGCGGTCTGCTGCTCCGTATCATCATAAGCCGTCACCCGGTAGTAATAGCGAAGGTTGTCTCCGAGCCCCTCGCGATCCGCATACTGGACCTTCGGTTCAGGCCCTTTGCCTGTTTCAACCTTCCTGATCTGGGTATATTTGCCGCCTTCCCGCGTATGGCGATAGATGTTATAACCTCCGAGATAAGGGGAATCGATTGCATTCCAGGTGAGCCTGATCTCCCGGACCATGCCTCCCTGAGCGGATAAACCGCTGATTACGGGAATCGCTACGCCCTTGACCATGCTGGAAAAACCACTCTCCACTTTACTCTCGTTGTAAACCGTTATCCGGTAATAAACCTCTTCTCCATCTCCGAGATTCTTGTCTACATAAGTCACTCTCAGGGCTTTATCAAGTGGCGTATTGGCAGGAACGCCAAAAGCAGTTCCTGTCAGATCAGCCACTTCCTTGAAGGGGCCCTTTTCGTTGTTGGCCCGGAATAATTTGTATCCCATGAGTCTTAAGGGATCGTCACTGGCAATGGGACTGGACGACCAGGTCAATTGCACGCCTTTGACCCGCGATTCGACCTTGATGATCACAGGCGGATTCGGCGTCAATGCCGTTTCACCCGCGATGACATCGGTAAAACCGCTCTGCAGTCCTGAATTGGTGAAGGATTTTATTTTGTAATGATAGGTTGCGCTTCTTTCCAGGTCCTTATCCAGGTACTCCCGCTGCTGGACCTGGCCGATCTTGGCAAAGGGGCCTTCTTTGGTACTGCTGCGAAAGATATCATAACCATCCGCGTTCGTATTCGGCGGATCTTCCCAGCTCAGATAAATTTGCCTGTTCCCCGACCGTTTCTGGATATTCACCGGCGGCTTCAATGGTTCATCGGACGCCGTCAAGGCGTGCTTGGCAAAGGCCTCATTGATTAAAACCGTCAATTTTCGGATTTCGACCGACAATCCGGCGTCTCCCTGTGCGCCCACACGGGTATTGAGAATAACTTTTCTCTGCTCAATTAACACCACTTGACAATTGACGATGATCCAGGAGCCCTTTTTCTCGACATTTCCCACGATCACCACATTGACCCTAAGTCTGGTGCCGACATTGACGGCGTTTTCCACCCGATCATCCTGCCGGTAATCGTTGAGGTATAAAAACGCTTCCAGATCCTTGCGGTCCATGACACTGTTGGAGGGATTGGCCTTGAGTGAATCGCCCAGCATATTCGTCGCCGCCGTCCCATACGCGGAAGCCGCCATGTTCAGCGCAACAAAATTGAAAATGGCCATCCTCACCTGCGTCATGGCAGGAAACGCCTGGGGTGTGAAAAAGACAGTGAACAAAAGCAGGCACGAAAAAAACGTCAGCTTTTTCCCTTTTTTCTTTCCGAAAAAACTCACTTTTTCCATAAGCCGGTCCTCAAGTCAGCGCCTACATTCTCTGGATCAACTGATCAATGGCTTTCATGGCGTTTTGTGATACGGGTGTTGTAATGCCTTTCATTTTTTCATTATGGACGGCGTCCACATATTTCTCGATGGCCAGATCATATTTGCGGTTCTTCTGAAGCTGCTGTCCCTGGTTATAGTATTCGAGTTCAAGACTTTGAAAATGTTTCAGCACACTCTGACCCATCTCGGCAATTTTCTGATCCGTCAGCTCACCCAGGACTTCCGATTCCGTTTGAATCTCCAGCGGATCATAGGGAATATTGGCCACGGGAACCCCATCCTGGTATTTGTCTTCCTTGGTCAGCCGGCCGGCGATAGTATTGGTAAAAATATTTTCTCCCGTTGCGGTATCGACAAGCTTGTAAGAAATATCGAAGAGGGCGACGATTCTGGCGAGGCCCTTCTTATAGGAAATAAACTGAAAATTCTTCTTCTTGATGGTTCGGGGCGGGGCATTTTTCATATCCCCTTCCGACGGCTTGGGATTCATGATCAGCCAGTCGGAAAATTCCGGATTCCGGATGTCTTCTTCATCCACGAGCACCTTGACCTGTTCCATGCTCGAGTTGTCCGCTTTTGAAGAGTAATACTTGAGCACCGTGCCCATGATAAAGGTGTCAATGCCCCTCATTTTCCCAACGGTCTGCGCCGATTTGACATCCACCAGGCCACTCTGCCCCAGCTGCATCTCCCTCAGAATGTTCTGAAGGTTTTCCCGTTCAATAATCCTCAGATCCGAACTGGCTTTCTGATACAGATAGGCCACGAGCTTATCGGCGGCATTGCGCCCCGCATCCTTGTCGTTACTGGGACTGGTGAAATCAAAAACAGCGATCGATTTCCTGATTCTCCGTTTAATGCGCTCATCGCGCACATCACGTATTTTTTCATATAATTCCGGATAGTTCGGATTAAGGGATTCCACTTTCTCATACCAGATCAGGGCATTTCCCCACAGCTCCTTCTCCATATAGCTGTCCGCCCGTTCCATCATCTTCTTGCAGAATTTGTTGATAAAATCCTTGAAGAAGGGGTCCTCCAGCGTAACGGGCGTCTTCGTTTTGATGAATTCGACGTGTTTCAGGGCCGTATAGAATTTATTCTGATTGACCAGGGCGACCGCCTCGTCGAAGTAGAGCTTGCCGGCTTTGGCTTTGAGTGCATCCACTTTTTTAATAAAGGCGTTGTTCGCCGGTTGATATTCCAGCGCTTTTTCGTAGAGCATAACCGCTTTGACAAAATTCTGCGCCTGGCCCGCTTTATCGGCGGCTGTGGCATAATATTCAAAATTATCTTTGGATAAGGCCTCCTGATAGAGCTTGGCCACATCAAAGTAGCTCGGGTTGATGTCCATGACCGCCTTGAAAGACGTCGCCGCCAACTTCCATTCCTCTTGTTTCCCGAGGTTCACGCCCTCCTGATAGAGGGTACGGGCGGCCTCCTGTCTTGCTTTGGCCAGCCGGCTGGTCGTCTCCTCATAATTGGGAAAGACATTATTGATCTGGCGGAGTTTCGTCACGGCCGCCGCCCAGTTCTCTGTCTGCATATCAAGATCCGCCTGCACATAGAGCGGCTCAATGAATTCACGAAGCTGGGTAATTTTGCCCTTCACCGTGTCGGCGAAAACCTTGATATCCCGGTTGTCAGGATCAATGCCGAGAGCAATGTCCGCTGCCTTTGCGGCCTGCTGGAGGGCTGGCAGGGTGGGTTGCGGCGACGATCCGAGGGCCTGTTTCGCCTTTTCATACTGGATCCGCGCGGACTCCCGCTTTGCTCTCTGCAGGGCATCCTTGAATTCCTGATTATTGGGATCCTCCTCCACAGCCTTTTGAAGATAGAGAATCGCATCATCCCATCGTCCTTCCTTGCTTAAATCCTGCCCCATCTTGTAACTTTCACTGACACGGCAGCCAATCAGGAACATCAGGACAAACAAAAACGTAAGAATTGCTCGATATGATTTCCGCTTCATGGTCACCCCCCTCAATCTTTCATCGTTTTTCCCGAGGATAAGCTCGCTCTGATGCGATTCTGGGTCATTTCCAGAATGCTTATTTTTCTCTGATTCAGTGTGATCGCAGACAGGTCGTCGGCTACATTCTGGGTGTTCCCCTTGACTTCTATGTCCAGCTCAACCTGACCGCACGCATAAGACCGTTGATGCAATTCCTTCAGTCCCCTAATCTGAGTGCTCAAAATATCCTTGAAACGGGACAGGTCATTATAATTATGCAGTCCCGAAACAACCAGTTTGACGGTCACGGTACTGGTCAACTCCGAAGACCAGCGCTCGAGAATTTCGTCTTTCATCTGTTTTGCCAGTTCAACGGCTGCGCCTTCCGTTACGGGCTTAAACTCCCCTTTCCGGCTCTTGCAGTCGGAAGCGATCATTTCACCCGTATCTCCGTTCACCACCTTCCCGGATAAGACCACTTCGCTGGACTGAACTTCCACATCCCCCATCTTGAAGGATCTGACGGTCACTTCCACCCGGCCCAGAATCAGCACCTCCGCCCCATAACGCTGGGCAACACGGGTCATCTGCCGGGGATCGGTGGAATCATGGAGGGCCTGCACCTCCCTGTTTTTTCTGGCCACGCCGGCATCAACCAGCTTAAACCCCTGGCTCATGAAATACCTCGCCATGGCCGCCTCTGCAATGGCATCCTTCTGGGCCTGCTCACTAAAGAGAATCATCAGGCGGGGTTTTGATTTTCTGGCCATGATCAACTGGACCGCCTCCAGGCGGTCTTTCAGCCGTCCCGCTTCAACCACGGCGTCAAGGGTTACCTCATAAACGTCGCCGACTCTTTCTTCTTTAACAATTTTGTAAGAGGTGATAAAACCTTTTGATTCCGATAGAATGCGGTCCATCTTGACCTGAAAGTTTTCCACTTCCGTACTGCCGGAGACCATCACGCCGACGGCCCTTTCCACGGCATTCCGCTGGGCGCTGTCGATGGCTCTGTCCCGGGCAATATCAACGCGATTATCCGCAATGGATGCCATGCCTTCAGCACGAACACGGTCCTGTCCTGTGGCGGCGGCAGGGGACAGAAAACCGACGAGGATGACCATAAAAAACAAAAAGCGTCTCATCTTTTCACCTCTATGCACCTCTAAAAAATCGTGGATATTTTTTGCGGAATAAAACAGCATAAACATAACGCCATAACCATGGTGTGTCAAGATGAATTCATCCCAGGAAAAGTCAGGCGCCGCCGGTCATCCGTTCCCGGGCCATAAAATCCCGGAGCGCAAGCTGCCAGAACCGCATCGTCTTTCCCGTCGCTTCGATAAACCGCGTACAATTAAGCGTGGAGTTGCGGGGACGCACCGCCGGCCGATTGAGCTGGCCTGAGTTTAACGGTAGGACCGAAACATCACTGATCCCCGCACAGGCAAGGATTTCCAGCGCAAATTCATACCAGCTGCAGGTCCCCCGGTTGGTCACATGGAAAATGCCGGCATGGCGTCCTGCCAGCAGCCTCTCAACGGCGGCCGCAAGGTCTTTCGCGTAGGTCGGCGACCCTTTCTGATCGTTCACGATTTCCAGTCGTCCGGCCTCTCTGGCCTTACCCATGATCGTTTTGACAAAATTTTTCCCCTGCTTTCCGTACAGCCAGGCCGTACGAATCAGCAGATAGTGCTCACTGTATCGCTGAAGATTTTTTTCCCCGGCCAGTTTGGCCTCGCCGTAGACATTCAGGGGGCAACACACGTCTTCTTCCCGGTAGGGCGTGTCCTTCGTCCCGTCAAAGACATAATCGGTACTGAAATGAACGACCTTTATTCCGGCGGGACGACAGGCCAGTGCAACATTCTTCACGCCTTCCGCATTGACGGCAAAACACAATTCTCTTGCCTTTTCAGAGCCATCCACGTCTGTATAGGCCGCGGCATTGATCACCACGGCCGGTTCCGCTTCCGCAATGACGCGCCGACAAGCCTCTTCCGACGCGATATCGAAATCGTCAATATCTTTTCCTGTCACCTCGTTGCCGGCCGACAGTCTCCCAAGGAGTTCGCTGCCGAGCATCCCCCGATGGCCAAGAATCAGGATTCTCAATTTAGTATTTCACTTCCTTCAGGAATAGTCCCTGGGGCGGCGCTGTCATCCCCCCATACCGCCGGTCTTTTGCATTCATAGCGCCCTGCACGTCTGAAAGACAACGATTGCCTCTCCCTACCTCAACCAGGGTTCCGACGATCCCTCTGACCATATGTCGTAAAAAACCGTCCGCCTCCATCGTAATTCTAATCAGACCGTCGGATCCGGCCTCGATTCGGATATCCATGATGGTCCGGATATAATTCAGCGCATCGCTGTGCGTTGAACAAAAAGAGGAAAAATCATGCGTTCCCTTGAAAAAAAGAACCGCCTCGCGGATCTGCTCCAGGTTGAGCACTCCGGGGACAAACCACGCGTACGGGCCGTAAATGACAGGCCGTACCGGACCATTGACGATTTGATACAGATAAACCTTGCTTTTGACGTCGTAGCGCGCATGAAAGGTCGGACCGACCTCCTGCAGGGTCTTGACGACGATGTCTCTGGGAAGGAGGCTATTGATTCCTTTCAGGAAATTGGTATCCGGAATGGTCGACGTCGTCTTGAAATGGGCAACCTGGCCCAGGGCATGTACCCCGGCATCCGTCCTTCCCGAGCCGATGACCTTGACCGCTTCGCCGGTCATGACTGCAATTTTTTCCTCAAGAACCTGCTGAATC
>CAYXQK010000068.1:0-3111 GCA_964467445.1 uncultured Syntrophaceae bacterium | reverse complement strand
GTCTTGGCTTTACCAAAACCAGTCTTCAGACAGAGAGGTCAGTATGAAAACAAAAAAAGATCAGAACAAAGCATTTTGGTTTTCTTTGGTGGTTCATGTGGCGGTTTTGTCTGTAATGCTCTTCAGCCTGCGCAATTCTCCCACAACCTACAAAAAAACGATTGACCTGGATCTGGCAATTAAAAAACTAAAGGAAGCGCCGCCCCCGCCGCCGGAAGAAACTCCTGAACCTGAAAAAATAGAGGAAGTCATCAAAAAGGGGCCAACCCCCAAAAATCAGACCGGGATGGCCAAACGCGCCCCCGGGCCACCTGTTCCACAGGGTCCGCAAACCCAGGCTAACAGCTCGGTAGCAGTAGATGCGCCGGCCAATAGCGGTCGGGCCCCTTTCATGGGCGGTGACGGATATGGTGACGGTGGCGATGGTGATGGGGGGGCCGGGAGTGCTGTAGTAACTGAGTACCTGCAGGAGCACTTTGCATACATTCGGGACATCATTTTTCAACACATGAAGTACCCTGAAGAGGCAAAGCATAAGGGGCTGGAAGGTAAAGTTCTTGTAGCATTTGTCATAATGGAAGATGGGAATGTTAAAGACATTAAAATATTGACCAGTTCCGGATTTGAAATGCTGGATAAAAGTGCTGTGGAGACAATTAAAACATCAGCGCCTTTCCCGAAACCCCCTGTTCATGCAGAGCTGCGCTTACCTATTAATTATGTAATAGAGACAGAAGCAGGATAAAAAATAGTATTCTTGTTTAGTCATTAATCAAGTGTGCATTTGCAGAACATGGGGGAGAATAAAATCGTGAACAGCATTAAATTTATTTTAATAGTTCTGCTCATTGTAAGCACCCCTGTTTTTAGTTTCGGGGAAGTGAAAAAAATATATTATGACAACGGGAAGCTGAAACAGGAAATAAATATCATAGACGGCAAACAGGATGGCATTACCAAGATATATGCTCAGGATGGCACCCTGACGGAAGAACGAATCTACAACGCCGGTAAACTGCTCAACAGAAAACAGGTGAACGATTAATAATGCTGCATTTTAAAGACCGCCTTTTCATTCAGGCTACTTTCAGTGAAACACGCACATCAATGCAGGTAGTAATCACGGTAAAGATTCGCCGAGAAAAATGTTAGCGTAATTCCCCCGGGAAAATCATGAAAGCCCCGCAGCAAAGCCTTCCCGGCAGTAGAACGCTTCTCAGCCTCTCTCCCCCATCATCACCCATACATTCCCCGAGAGAAGATAACGCTGCAGCTGTATAGCGTTGCAGGCTGCTACGGGTGCCTCGTTAACAACCATGAAGCGCCTCGATTATAGGGCGGAGCTTCCCGGAATCTGTTTTTAAATTTCAAGCCAACGTGTTGAGGAGCAAATAAATCAAAAATTAACAGAATGTTTATACAATAAAAATAAAGCATTTGTATCGTGCATTTGGCTCTTGAATAAAACGTGCAGGAAAGTGCAGCGACATATGGAAGGAACCTTCGAAATGTCCGGAGTAGTCTGCCCGGAAGACTGAACCTGATGTCCTTATTTTATAGCAACTGTCAGCCGGTGACTGTGCCTATCGCTAAAAATAGATCTGATCTGCGATGAAAAAGCAATTCAAGACAGTCCGCCTGTCAAAGATTATTACATGCCTCCTTATTATGCTTTCCCCCGTGGCTGTCAGCGCACTCTATGCAGGGGAAAAACAGAATAATGTATCACCTGCTCAGGATAAAATTATGGGGAAAATAACAGGAACAGTTACCAGCACCAAGGGGATACCAATCAGAGGGGCACTTATTGAAGCATCTGTGGCGAAGGCAACCAGGCTCCAACAACAAATAAAATTTACCTTCTCAGATAAAATGGGCCGGTATTCCATGGACCTTGTGGCAGGAACCTATCATCTGGAAATTAAAGCCCCTGCATTCAGATTAAAAAAAGTTGAAAAGATTCTCATACTCCCTTCTGAAGAAACAACTATTACAGTTGCCCTGTTAGCTGATGTCCCCATTTTGATTGATGAAATGAGAGTGGTGACCAAGGCCAAACGTGGAACTGCAGTTGCCGCGCTTGCCATACAGAAGGAGTCAAAAAACATAATGGACGTCATGTCTGCAGAGACCATAGTAAAATTACCCGAATCTGACGTTGCCGGTATTCTTACCCGGATGCCGGGGGTGACAATCGAGCAGGGTAAATACTTGCAGGTCCGTGGCATGCCAAAACGGTATAACCAGACCACATTAAACAATTCTCTGCTGCCGACTACCAGGCCCAACGAGCAGGAAGTTCCGCTTGACCTGTTCCCTGCTGGTATCGTTGAGTATATCAATGTGGTTAAGACTTTTTCACCGGAATTGCCGGGAGAATTTTCAGGCGGCCTGTGCCAGATTCAAACCAAGGCAATCCCGGATAAGTTCACTATGAAGCTTTCTAGCACGGCTATCTACAATACTGAGACGTCGTTCAAGGATTACCTTACCTATCATGGCGGCGGCAAAGACTGGTTGGGCTATGATGACGGCACGCGCGACCTCCCCGGCACAATTCCTCGAGATAAAAATGTACGGCGCAGAGGCGTTGCCAGCAAGCAGGGGTTTATGCCGAATGAACTGGAACGGTTTGGCGAGGCATTTCCCAACGTGTACGATACCTACAGTAAAACCGCACCGCTCGGGGGTGATTATAATTTCTATGTGGGCAACAAATTCAACAAGGTGGGAGCCATCCTTTTCCTTCAATACAAAAACGAATTTGCCAACCGGGCTGACGAACAGCAGAATATATATTCCGTGGGCGCCAACGGGGAGTTAAAGGCAGAGAACAGGTATCGGTTCAACAGGTCGTTTCAGTACATAAAGGAAGGCGGGATGTTAAATGTGGGCTTTGACATAAGTCCGGATCACAAAGTCTATATCAACCAGTTTTATAACCGCATTGCAACCGATGAAGCACGGATCTATACGGGCTATAATGGTGATAAGTCAACTGACATACAGGGCAAGCGCCTGCGCTGGTTGGAAGTGCAGATCTATTCCGGGCAGCTTTCAGGAGACCATACCCTTGAAGCTCTGCTGTTGAGTAAAATCAAGTGGCATTAT
>CAYXQK010000067.1:0-6091 GCA_964467445.1 uncultured Syntrophaceae bacterium | reverse complement strand
TCAGCAGATGAAACGGTACAAGGTCCCGTGTATTGCCTTTATCAACAAGTGCGACCGCAGCGGTGCCGATCCTTTCCGCGTCATCGGCCAGCTTCGATCCAAACTGGGACATAACGCCGTGGCCCTGCAGATTCCCCTCGGTCTGGAAATGGATCTGCAGGGGATCGTGGATCTGATCTCCATGAAGGCCCTATACTTCGACGGCGACAACGGCGAAATCATCCGCAGCGAAGACATTCCCGAAGATCTCCTTGCCCTGGCAAAGACGAAACGGGAGGAATTGATCGACGCCGCCTCCGTATTTTCCGACGAACTAACCGAGGCGATCCTTGAAGAGAGATCGATCTCCGAGAGCCTGATTCTGGACGCCGTCCGCAATGGAACGCTCAAACGAGGGCTGACGCCCGTTCTCGTAGGATCGGCCTATAAGAATAAGGGTGTGCAGCCCTTGCTTGACGGCGTGAATCGCCTGCTCCCCTGCCCCGCCGATATTCAGAACGAGGCCCTGGACATGGATAACGACGAGGCGCCGGTCATGCTGGTATCGGATCCTTCCAAGCCGATCGTGGCGCTGGCCTTTAAGCTGGAAGACGGCCTCTACGGCCAGCTCACATACGTCCGGGTTTATCAGGGAAATCTGGCCAGGGGCGCTACGATTATCAACGCCAGACGCGGGAAAAAAATAAAGGTCGGCCGGGTCGTGCGAATGCATGCCGACCAGATGGAAGACATCGACGCCATCCCGACGGGTTATATCGGCGCTCTCTTCGGTATCGAATGCGCATCCGGCGATACTTTTGTTTCGCCCGGGATCAACCTGACCATGACCTCCATGTTCGTGCCGGAGCCGGTCATCTCGCTCGCCATCGCACCGAAGGACAACAAGGCCCAGATCAATATGTCCAAGGCGCTGAACCGCTTCACCAAGGAAGACCCCACCTTCCGGACCCACGTGGATAACGAAACCGGCGAAACAATCATCGAAGGCATGGGCGAGCTCCATCTGGACGTCTATGTGGAACGCATGAAACGGGAATACGCCGCCGAGGTTTCCACGGGCAATCCCCGTGTCGCTTACCGGGAAACCATTACCCAGCGGGCGGATTTCAACTATACCCACAGGAAGCAGACCGGCGGCGCCGGACAGTACGGTCGCGTGGCCGGATATCTGGAGCCGGTCGCGGACGCCGATTTTGTCTTCGACAATGCCGTCACGGGCGGGAGCATTCCCACTCAGTACATCACCGCGGTCGAAAAGGGTTTCCGGCAGTGCCTTGCCAAGGGACCCAAGATGGAATTCCGCGTCACCGGCGTTAGGGTCGTCATCAACGACGGTGCTTCCCATGCCGTGGACTCATCCGATATGGCCTTCCAGGCCGCCGCGCGCGGCGCCTTCAAAGAAGGTTATCTCAGTGCCAGACCCGTCATTCACGAACCCATCATGAAGGTGGTCGTGGAAACCCCGACGGAGTTTCAGGGAGCGGTCATGGGCCTTCTGAATCAGCGCCGGGGCATGATCGTCGGCGCTCAGGACGAAGGGCCCATGTGCGTCGTGGAGGCACAGGTACCACTGGCAGAGATGTTCGGATTTTCGACGGTTTTAAGATCCTCGAGTCAGGGCAAGGCACAGTTCACGATGGAATTCGCCCTTTACCGCCAGGTTCCGCAGTCCATCGCGGAAAAGATCGCCGAGGAATCGGCCCGGCGTAAAAAGAACGCGGCATAAAATGCTCCCGGCGGATAAAACAAATCGGTGAAGGATGCAGCGTAACGCGGCATCCGGACTTTTTACGAAGTCGTCAACTTTAAAGACAGGAATATGACTATGTTCAAGAATGATTTGATCGTTCGCAATCCGCTCAGGAGGATGGGGTCCGAAACGGACGACGTGATTCCGGAGGGCGGAATCGGCGCCGTTCTGGCTCATGCCGGCGTCGGCAAAACGGCATTGCTTGTGCAACTGGCCCTCAATGCCATGTTGAGAGACAGGAATGTCCTCCATATCAGCCTCCATGACCCCGTCGGCAAGGTCAGCCTCTGGTATCAGGAGCTTTTCCATCATCTGGCGAAGGAAACCCAGGTGCAGCAGATCCATCAACTGTGGGAGACCATCCTGCCGCACCGGTTTATCCTGACCTTCAAGGCGGAGGGATTCAGCGTCCCGAGACTCGATGAGCGCCTGACGGATCTGATGGCACAGAACATCTTTCATCCGCAGATGATGATCATGGATGGGCTGCGTTTTGATGAATCGGGACGCCAGCCGCTCTGCGATCTGAAAGCCCTGGCGGCCAGGCACGGAATGCGCGTCTGGTTTACCGTCAACACCCACCACCATGAACAGCCCGGTCCGGACGGATTGCCGGTGCAGCTGCTTCATGTGGCGGACCTTTTCGACATCGTCCTCGAGCTTCAGCCCCAAGGCTCGGAAATCCACATCAGGCCCTTGAAAGGCTCGCCGGCAGCCGTCGATGGCCTGCCCCTGCTGCTGGATCCATCGACTATGCTGGTCAGGGACAAAGGGTGACCGTCTATTTCCGTAAGAGTTCAGCCGGTCGAAGGAGCAATACCATGACGGACTTGCCCATCCTGCTACTGCACAATCTGGATCCGGCCTGGCCCTCCGGGGACCGGGACATTGCCGGGCAGGAAGCCGAGAAGCTTGCATCAGCCCTGCGCGATCTCGGCCATCCAGTAACCTCCATCACCGTTTGCGATGCTGATCTAACTGCCCGCCTTAAAGACCATGATCCTGGTGAATGGATCGTTTTCAACTGGTGCGAAGAACTGCCGGGGATCCCGCATAGCGACGCGCTGGTGGCGGAAACTCTTGAAACGTGCGGATTTACATACACCGGGGCGACGCCGGAGGTGCTCCGGTTGAGCTGGGACAAGGCCGGGATGAAACAGCTCCTGAAAGAACAGGATCTGCCCACCCCTCGCTGGCGCATCTGCACGACGGACGATCCTGAAGACTGGTGCTGGTTTCCCGCGATGGTGAAACCGGCGCGGGAGCATTGCAGTCTCGGTGTGACAACCGACGCGGTCGTTCGAAACACAGGCGAACTGCGCGCCCGCATTGCCCATGTTCTTCATGAATTCAGGCAGCCCGCTCTCGTGGAGGATTTCATCGACGGCCGGGAATTTCATGTCTCCCTGTGGGGAAACGGCGAGCTGCAGATGCTGCCGGTGGCGGAAATGGACTTCAGCCGTTTCGACGATGTGCGGGACCGTTTATGCACCTATGAATCCAAACATCATCCGGGATCGCGTCATTATGACGGAATCCAAACGCTGCTGCCTGCGCCGTTGACTGAAGCGGAACAGGATCTCCTGTACCGCACGGCGCAATCGGCTTACCGGGCCTATCGCTGCCGGGACTTTGCCCGGCTGGATATCCGCCTGCGCGACAGCGTCTTTTACATTCTGGACATCAATCCCAATCCCGATATCAGTTCCGATGCCAGCATGGCCTGTGCGGCGGAGGCCGCAGGTTATTCTTTCGGCGCCATGGGCAGTCACCTGATCAGCTTGGCGGCTGCACGTCATCCTGTGTTCGGCCGCCTAAGGCAAACCTCTCCTTTCATTACCAAAACCAGCCGAAAAAATTAGGGTTACAGCGTATTTAGGAAGCGGTCGAGAATCCTGATCATCTCATCATAGCGGGGATTGTAGGTGAGCCGGCGCAGGGTGTATCGGCTCAGATTCTCCGGTGTGATTTCACCCTGCCACAGATTCGGATCCTGCAGGCAGGACATCCTCTTTTCCTGTTCGGCCTGGTAATGCAGACAGTATTTATAACCCCCGTTTTTGCCGTAATGGGCATCCTCGGGCGGAATGAGCAGCGAGATGTGGGCGTAATCGAGAACCCGCTCTTCCGGCAAGAAACTTCTCTGAAAGATAATCTCCCCGGCGCCGTCCTTGCGGCTTTTCGCATCCTCCTTGCCGTACAGCAGCAACAGACTTTTGGGCGATGTCGCGTAAACATTGAAGACATCGACCATCTTATCCGTGTCTATTGAAATGTCGTCTGCGCTCACGACGGTAAATACCGGCATGGACAGACGTCTGCCCGCGGCAAAAGCGGCATCGATTTCGCGGGTCAGATCATAAACCTGGGCGCCCCCGTTGATTGCGAAGCTTTCATATTTGGCGTAATCCTTGTCATCCCCTTTGCTTCCAAGCCAGTCGCTGAAAACATTCATAAAACCGGCCATGGCGGCCCACGGGCTTCTGATGCCCACGGCCGGAGCAAACAGGATCAGTCCCTGAACATCACGGTTTTTCAGGGCTTCGTGAATGCAGAGGGCGCCGCCTGTGGAGAATCCGCCCAGATAGAGCTTTTCCACCTGTTGCTTCAATTGATCAACGCCATACTCTGTCGCCCGGACCCATTCCTGGTATTTCACGCTCAGAAGATCGCCGGGGACAGTTCCGTGTCCCGGCAGCAGGATCGAACGGACCAGAAAACCCCGCTGCTGAAGGCTTCGGGCGATCGGTTGCAGGAAATAGGGCGAATCCGACAGGCCGTGGATCAGCAGGATCCCTTTTTCATAGCGGCCCTTGTGATTCCGCGGGAAGCGGCTTTCATCGGGTTTCAGCTCAAAAGGCCGATTGGCATTCAAAATGGCATCCCGGTTGGTTTCATTGATGTCCACCCGGGCCTTCTCAATCATGCGTCCGGATTGCCGGATATATTCATCAAAAGGCACATCCCGGCTGAAGGCAAACCGGCTGTTTAATCCCGATTCCCGGAGACGCGGGGAAAGCGTTGAGCAGCCCGCCAGCATGACTGTCAAAATAAGAAAGGAAATGAGTCCTTTGAGTTCTTTATGCAGCATCAAATCCCCCGGTAAGCCGCCGTCGATGGCCTACGATACGCGAATCCATACACAAAATCAATCATCCGTTCCTGACATTTGCGGCCATTTTTCTTGACACGCAGGAAACTAACTCCTATACTCGAGCCACCGAAGCTGAGGAGGAAAGCATGGGTACGGAAGCGACACCTCTTATCATTGCCAGGGCGAAGTCGGAAATCGCTATTCTTCCAAAAATGGCCAATCGACACGGTCTCATCGCTGGCGCCACGGGCACCGGCAAAACGGTTACGTTGAGGACACTGGCCGAACAATTCAGCTCGATTGGCGTTCCGGTTTTCATGGCTGACGTCAAAGGAGACCTCTCCGGCCTTCCTTTCCCGGGGGGAGAAAATGACAGAGTCAGGGAACGAATCCGGGAGCTGGGTCTTGAAAATTTTCAGTTCCAGGGTTTCCCTGTCATGTTCTGGGACGTGTTTGGCGAGCAGGGGCACCCCGTTCGCGCCACTGTTTCCGAAATGGGCCCGCTGCTTTTTAATCGCATTCTGGCGCTCAACGAGATTCAAAGCGGCGTTCTGACCCTGGTATTCAAAGTTGCAGATGATAATGGCTTCCTCCTGCTTGATTTGAAAGATCTGCGGGCCATGCTCCAGTTCGTGGGCGAGCAGGCGTCGCAACTCCAGAAACAATACGGCAATATCTCCGCCGCCAGTATCGGGGCCATTCAGCGCGGCCTGCTGAATCTCGAACAACAGGGGGCCATTCCGTTTTTCGGCGAGCCGGCCCTCAATCTCCATGATCTCATTCAAACTGACGTCAATGGGAAAGGTTTCATAAACATTCTTGCAGCGGATCGGTTGATGCAATCACCGAAACTCTACGCGACGTTTCTGCTCTGGATGCTGGCCGAACTCTTTGAGCGGCTTCCCGAAACGGGAGACCCGGTAAAACCGAAACTGGTTTTCTTTTTCGACGAAGCCCACCTGCTCTTTGACGATGCACCCAAGGCGCTCGTGGATAAAATCGAGCAGGTTGTCCGCCTGATTCGATCCAAGGGTGTGGGCGTGTATTTCATTACCCAGAATCCCCTCGATTTGCCCGAAACGGTCCTGGGACAGTTGGGAAATCGTGTGCAGCATGCGCTGAGGGCCTTCACACCCAGGGATCAAAAGACCGTAAAGGCCGCCGCAGAAACGTTCCGCGCCAGTCCGGGCCTGAACGTCGCTACCGTCATCTCTGAACTGGAGGTGGGAGAAGCCTTGATCTCGGTG
>CAYXQK010000066.1:0-2504 GCA_964467445.1 uncultured Syntrophaceae bacterium | reverse complement strand
GGCAGCGCCTCAGCGCCGAGTGCCTGCACGATATCATCAATCATGGTCGGCATTTCCCTGTCATCAAACGTAATGCCGGGGAACCGGGTCATACAGCCATAATAGGCAACCGCCTTAATACCCGTCAGCGGCCGGGTGACTTTTTCTTTAATTTTATCGATGCCCACATCATAGTACAAAAAATCAACGAGATGCTTGAGCTGCAGGCTCCCCGCGTAATGGCTTCCGGCAAGTTCCTGCAAGCGCTCCCTGTGGCTTCCTTCTTTTTCCATCTCAGCGTGACTGCACAGCATGTGGCTGTGGCACGAAGGGCACGGTGAGAGAATATTTTTCAACCCCTGGCCCTCCGCCTGAGACAGGTTCTTAAGCGGCAGGGCCAGCGATATTTCCTCGCTCAGCGCGTGCACCGGGCTTGAGCCGCAGCAGACCCAGTCATCAATTTCAATGAGATTAATGCCGAAGCTGCGGCACAGCTGCCGAACCGTGTCGTCATATTCTTTGGCCGTGCTTTTTAAAGAGCACCCGGGGAAATAGCCATAATCCATACATTCTCCAAAGGTCAAAAGGATAAGAGGTTAAAAGATTAAAAACCGATTCACCTATTTACCTATTTACCTTTTTTTAAAACCTCTTCCCCTCTTTTATTATCTTCTTCACCTGATCCAGTCCCTTAACCTTGTGCGGCAACAAACCTATTTTTCCCTTACTAAAAAGGGCCGGCGCCAACGAAACATCTTTAAGGGGCTGGCCGGTCATCAGATTATATTTCATGACCATCCCCAGCTCATACACCCTGCCGAACATCCGTATTGATTTGAGAAATTCGCGGTTAAGTTTCGGTATTTTTTTCGCCTGAACGTTAATCATATCATCTGCCGCAAGCCGTCGCAGGGTATTCATTATCTTTGCGATGTCAATATCCTCCGGGCACCGCGCGGAACAGGTCTGGCACGCGGCGCAGAACCAGAAGGTATTTGCCTTGAGCAGGCAATCCTTCTCATTCATGCGTATCAGCTGCATGACCTGATTCGGCACGTAGTCCATATCAACCGCGACCGGGCATCCGGCAGTGCATTTGCCGCACTGGATGCATTTGCCGACATCTGCTCCTGACAGCTCTTTTATCTGCTCTCTGAAATTATGGGCATCCATAAAAATAGGGTTCAAGAATTCACCCGCTGCGCCATAGCGACAGCGCGGCGAGAGGGGCCAAGGGTTCTTAATTTAATGCTGCCTTTATCTGGGCGTAAAGCTGCTCATCGGTAAAGCCTCGTACGGTGATGGCCCGTACCCTGCAGGTAGACGCGCAGTTGCCGCACCCGGTGCACAGGCTTTCCTGTACATAGGCATAGGTTTTGCCGTCAATCTCCTGCTGCACTATGGCGTTGAACGGGCATACCTGCAGGCAGTTGAAACAGGACACGCAGCGCTCAGTATCAACGCAGGCAATGCGCGGCTCAATGGACATTTCATCCTGGGAGAATATGCCGCACACGCCTACCGCGGCAGCGCCGCTCATGGCAACCGTGTCAGGGATATCCCGTGGGAACTGGCACGCGCCGGTCAAAAATATGCCCTTGGTGACGCTTGCCACCGGCTGCAGCTTGGGATGCACTTCCGTGTAAAAGCCGTGTTTGTCATACGGGATATTGAGCTTCTGAGCAAGCGCTGTCGCGTCAGCCTGCGGGACCATCGCGGTCGCCAGCACCACCAGGTCCGCCTCAATTTTCACCGGCTTCCCGGTCAGGGTATCGGCGCCGCATACCACCAGCTTGTCGCCTTTTTCATATATCTTTGAGACCCGGCCGCGAATATAGACTGCTCCGTGGTCCCGCTGAACTTTCTTCGTAAACTCCTCATAATTTTTTCCGCCGGCACGGATGTCTATGTAGAACACGTAGGCCTGGCTGTCCGGCTGGTGGTCTTTCAGGAGCAGTGCGTGCTTGGCCGTGTACATGCAGCATACCCGCGAGCAGTATGGCTTGCCCTTGGCTTCGTCGCGGGAGCCCGCGCACTGTACGAACACAACGACTTTTGCCTCCTTGCCGTCAGAAGGCCGGATAATATGCCCGCCGGTCGGCCCCGAGGTTTCAAGCATGCGCTCGATATGCAGGCCGGTGACAATGTTCTTGATCCTGCCGCCGCCGTATTCGCCGTAGACGGTCCAGTCAAACTGGTCAAAGCCGGTCGCAACAACTATGGCGCCGAATTTTTCGGTTATAAGCTCGTCCTTCTGTTCATAATCCACCGCGCCGGCCGGGCACACCTTGGAGCATATCTGACATTTTCCTTTGGTAAAGTAGAGACAGCATTCCCGGTCTATGACCGGCACGTTGGGTACTGCCTGGGTAAACGGGGTGTAGATGGCTTTTCTGGTACCAAGGACCATGTCAAATTCACTGGGAACCTTTTTCGGGCACTTCTGCTTGCATTCGCCGCAGCCGGTACATTTGACAAGGTCAACAGAGCGGGCTTTCTTGCGGATAGTAACATCATAATTGCCG
>CAYXQK010000065.1:0-3065 GCA_964467445.1 uncultured Syntrophaceae bacterium | reverse complement strand
AAAACATCAATAACGTGGCTTTCCGAAAGGGCCCTTCTGTCCGCAATTGAGAAGGGGATCTTCTTTTTGTCATCTTCATAGCCACTGAAAACAGCTGTAATATAAGGGGCATATGCCTCAATATCAGGCGTCATTACGATAACATCTTTTGGTGTAAGACCTGGTCGGCTTTCAAAGAATTCGAGAAGGTTGTTGAAGAGGACTTCTACTTCCCTCATGGGACTGTGGCAGGAGTGGATCTGGATGGATCTATCGCTTGCCTGGATTGCTGTTTTTTGATCGACATCCCAGGTCTTTAAATTCAGGATGTCGGATTGTATGCTTATAAGGAGGGATTCCCTGCCAGGATCTCTGAAAGATGGGAATTCTTCATATTCTCTGTTGACTATCATTGAGAAAAAGTCCCTTCCAAGCTTGCCCATTGAGGCAAGGAGTTGATTCCCAATGTCAAAATGAAGGACATCGATTGAATCAGCATCAATCTTTTTTTCAGGCACAATATCAGCCCAATATTCCCTTGTGGGGCTTAAGAGAAAAAAATGGACATCAATCAAAGAAGCCAGGGCATTGATTACTTCAAGGTGATATCCGGGCAGGGCAGGAATGCCAAAAACAGAGATGCGTTGCGGCAGCTTTTTCAATTCATTCTTGTTTGTCGGGAGCCTTTTTGAAAAATCTCTCAGTATTCCTGCACGATGCCTCCCTGCTGCCCCCTTGTAAAGACTTCTCCAGAGCTCTGCCTGCCAGCGTGCTCCTTGCCTGGTCTCTTCTTCTCCTTCATCCCACCTGAGGACCATTTCCGGCCGGTAGATACTGTATTTATCAAAAATATCAGCGATCCGCTCGGAAAGCTGGAGTCTCTTCAGATGATCACTTTCCTGCACAAGATATTTGTTTATGACATCAAAGTCAGGCGCGTGCCGGTATTCAGGTAATAGCCTCATCATGCACCAGGTCATCACCTGGGGGGATAGTAGTGAGACATCTGGAAGGTCCGGGATAACTGTAGCGAACATTTCCCAGACAAACTTGTTGGGAAAGGGAAACCGGCAGTTCATCCATATGCCGAACTTCTTCGCAA
Source organism: uncultured Syntrophaceae bacterium (assembly GCA_964467445.1). Classification (GTDB taxonomy): domain Bacteria; phylum Desulfobacterota; class Syntrophia; order Syntrophales; family Fen-1087; genus JAPLJM01. The sequence goes on along the minus strand of CAYXQK010000065.1, from coordinate 1,984 downwards.
GCTCCATTGACAGCCAACGCTCCATGCCCTTGCTCTGGACCACTATGACCTCACTCTCAAGGGGCGACGAAAGGGGTTCTCCAACCACAGATGCCAAGGCATCAAGGAGCGATTCGAGACGATTACTTGTATAAAGTTTAAAGCCGGCCATAGAGTTTATAGATTCCGACATATTCTAACAGACAGCTGGCAAGCGAACAAGCTATTTAGCAGGACGGTGTATTTGTTGAGTAGTTGAGTATTCGAGTATTCGACAGTGTGGGTCGGAGGGAAAAAAGGTTATGGGTGAGGGGTCAGAGGTTAGAAAAAGATATCACCAATTACCTATTACCTATGACCTATGACCGACCTAAAAGGAACTTAACAATCATTCGATCGGCGTCGGGGAAATTGTACTGCTCCAGCTCTTCGAGGGAGACCCATCGAATCTCTTCGTGATCCCTCAATTCAAAATCTCCTGAGATGTGAGTTACTTCATAGGCATAGAGGTTTATTGCAGACTGGCAATTGAGCACATGCTTATAAGAACAGAGAAACTCCCCTACTTCTACCTCGATGCCGAGTTCTTCATGGAGCTCCCTCTTCAGGCATTCCTGGAGCGTTTCATTCTTTTCCACCTTACCGCCGGGGAATTCCCACGGTGAACCCATGAGGGCTCTTTTTCGCTTGGCAATGAGAATCTTGTTATCTTTCCGGATTATAGCTGCTGTGACAGGCACATATTCTGGGTTGTTCAATATCTTTCCTCTTATGCTGCAATCTACTTTAAAAATGTATTATACTATACTAAATTTGTAATCAACAACGATGAAGGGGGATGCCATGGGCGAGGCAGACAACAAAAACGGAATGAAGAGAAGGGATTTTCTAAAACTGGGCGTCGTGACAGTAACGGGCGCTGCCGTCGGCTTGAGTGTGGGAAAAGCTTTAGGGGCAACAAAACCGGCCATAACCCCTGTCTACCGCACCCTTGGCCGCACAGGCCTCAAGGTTACCATCGTCAGCTTTGGCGCCATGCTCACCCCTGAACACGAGGTTATGGAGGCTGCCTTCGACATGGGAGTCAATTATGTTGATACGGCAAGGAGATACATGGGCGGTCGTAACGAGGAAATCGTGGGAAGGGCCCTGAAAGGACGCCGTGACAAGGTCTACCTGGCAACCAAAACCGTTGCAAGCTCATCCTCTAAAAAAGATATGTTCGCTGATGTTGAAACAAGCCTGTCAAAACTGAAGACTGACTACATAGACGTCATACAACTCCACAGTCTGAACAGTAAAGACAGAGCTTTTACCCCGGAGACACGTGAAGCGCTCCTGGAACTTCGTAAACAGGGTAAGGTTCGATTTTTTGGAATCACTTCCCACACCAACCAGGCAGAAATCCTCAATGCCCTCGCTGATGACCCTACCAAGTTTTTCGACGTTGCCCTTGTTGGATACAATTTCAAAAGCGGTCCAGATATCAAGCAAGCCATTGCCCGCGCCGCAAAATCCGGCATGGGGATTGTGGCCATGAAAACCCAGGCAGGAGGATACACGACTGATGCCCTCGGCCCCATCAGCCCTCACCAGGCGGCCCTTAAATGGGCGCTCCAGGATACAAACGTGACATGCGCAATTCCCGGTATGCAGAACATGGCCATGTTCCAGGATGATATTGCTGTGATGGGCATGAAAATGTCTTTAGCGGACACCAGGATTCTCGAAAGGTATTCCGAGGCGATCACCCCGTACTATTGTCATCTCTGCGCAGAGTGCGAGGCAACCTGCCCCAACCAGGTGGCGATCAGCACCATCAACAGGAGCCTTATGTACCTTGAAGGATATGGCTCAAAGGAGCTTGCCCGGGTAACCTACAGGGGAATTCCCGTTAGCAGAACTGCTTCTCAATGTTCCAACTGCAGTGAATGCGTGGCCCATTGTGTTAACGGGCTCAATATCGCTGAAAAAATGCGGCAGGCGCGGATACACCTTGCTTAGC
>CAYXQK010000064.1:0-3367 GCA_964467445.1 uncultured Syntrophaceae bacterium | reverse complement strand
TATGGCAACCAAGGTTATTATCAACAACAACCTCTTCAGGGGTTATTTCTATAAAAGAAGAAACGAGGGGTTGCCTTATAAAATGGCCGTCCTCGCCACTGCTCATAAACTGATTCGGATCATGTTTGTCATGTTGAGCCGCAAAACATACTTTGTTGAGGGAGGAATTAAATATAGTTGACTGAAGTCTTCTTATTCAAGAACAGATCATTCGGAGCACATTTGAAGTGGTAATCTTTTTAGACCCCTTAGACGGTTACGCCAGATAGGGTGTAGTGGTGCTCGTGCATATCAAGGAAATCGCAGTAAATTCACCATTGGAGCAGAAAAAGCAACGGAAAAGGCAGAACACTCTCTAAGCGAGATGGCATCGATTGGAAAGGTGGACGGAGCAGGCCCCTGTGAAAGTTACTTACAGAGAGGGCCCATCTGCCGTAGCTATCTCTTGACCCTGCCGGAAGCCATCTTCGACATCGACCTTGAAGCACGGTTCCGACCTGTCTTAGTCTCATCTAAACTTGTTCTTGAGTCCATCGATGAGAATTACCACCCTGATGACTACACGGCCCGGGTCTCATAATCACCCAACTGCATAACAACTCATCGGATGCCACACAGTCATCAACAAAAAAAGGCGCTTCCAAGTACTGTGGAAACGCTCTGATAAAATACATAGTTGCTATTATTCTACTCTGTCATGCTCTTTGACACAATCTCCCGTACAATTGTCTCAGCAAACTTCTCTTCTATCTTCCAGCCTGTTGTCTTGAGTACCTTCTTGGCTTTTGGGTCAACGGTACCTATAACCAGGAGCTCCTTTCCCTTAACACCGGGTATCTTTCGGATAGCCTCTGATACTGCCCTCTCCTTATTGGCAAAGCGCTGGGTCCATGCCAAATGATCAAGCGGTAAAATGGCCACGACTGTTCTGTTCGCCTTTTCAAGAAGGGGAAGAGTGTCAGCCTTGATGAAGCTCTGAATCGGTTCTACCCTCTCATTATAGAAGCCCGCCAGTTGGGCCATGACTCGCATAAAAACTGCGGTTTGCTCGCTCTGGGCATAGCATGCTGCAACAATGAACATTACCCGGTCTTCTACAGTTTTCATGTTTGCCAATTCCCCCACGAGGAGTGTCTGCTCGAATGGATTATAACTGGGGTTACCGAGAAAGATTTTTGCTATAGAATCAGAAACTCCCATTGCCGACAGTTTCCGGGCGTTTATTTCCTGGAGTTCGGCGGGGGTCTTATCCCGTACCAAGGACCTCAGACTGTCCGCTGTACTCGTCAGAGAAACCAACACACCTACTCCGCCAGGAATGAATGATAATGCCGAAAAGGCAGCCTTTACGGTAAGGCTTCCGCGAGTTGCTGTCCAGGCAATTGACTCAAGTGTTTTTTGGAGCGGGGTATATGATGAATAGGGATCTACACCAAATTTATATGCGAATTCACGTTTAGTTGCTGCCTGTCCCAAAGTTGATGTCAATGCGCTTGCCTGGTAAGGATCATCGCCTGCAGTGCCTGAATTCAGCCTGGTGAAAATCCGTCCTATTCCACTCCCAACAACTGATATAGTCCCTGAAAAATCTCCAATCAAATCCCTTGCAGTATAAAATGTGCCTGTAGCCGCCCCTTTTGCTGCGTCGGCAAAGATATCACTATCCTGCAACTGCTCCATCTTGTGCAAAGCCCTGAGTTCGTGCATACGTTTCAACAAAAGCACCGTACTTTCAACGGTCAGTGGCCCATAATGTGTGTCTAATTCATATGTACTTACAACACCATCATTGGTGATCCTTTCTTCTATCGTGTAATTGGGACCTTTCAACCATTGACTTGGAATAATCTCGGAGGCCTTCAGGATAATTGGTACGCTCTGAAAATCTTGTGAAAAGGCCGGACGAACAAGGTATGTCTCGATAATGCACACCACCGATATTACGAACACAATGAACAAGATATTCTTACAATTTCTCAACATTAAGGTCCTCCTTCAGGCCGTGGCTATTTCAGGATCGAAAACTAATACCAACAACTGGGCCTAAATTGACCTGCTCCCATCTATTCTACCACCTCTAAAGTTAGTTTTTCTACCACAGGATGCTGATCCCAGAAGATAGTATAACCTCAGGAGCGGGCGGCTTAACCCAGGGAACCGTAAGGTCTGATCGTGTTGTATTTCCTTCTCCAGCTCACGATTAACACCTTGGTTACAAAGAACGTGGTGAAAATCTGTTCCAGTGTGAACCCTTCTTCTTCATCATTTCCTGCCCCTGTAGAATTTTGAGGTCAGAGTATACCTCATCATCTGGACCAGTTTTTTGGGGGCGGGCGGGTCACTACTCCAATCGAAGTGCTCTCTTTGTGGTGGTAATGTTCAATGCTGAGTGAACTCCAGGGCTGTGAATTAGTAGATACTATGATAGATTGTGGCCCCTCTGAAGAGTGCTGATATTCTCTTCAAAAAAACAAGGAGGCTTCACATGAAAAAGGTATCTACGGGATCGGTAAGTGTCGTTTCTGGCAAGAAAGTGTCTATCGGTATCGACGCCCACAAAGACAGCTGGCATGTCACGGCCAGGACAGACGGTGAAGAGGTATTCGACGGTCGCATCCCTGCTTCCTACCATTCTCCGATGAAGCTCTTGGAACGGTTCAAGGATTGTCAGATCAGGGTAGCCTACGAAGCCGGTCCCTGTGGTTTTTCCCTTCACGACAAACTTATGGAGGATGGCATAGACACCATTAGTAGTCCCTCCTTCTCTTATTCCCATAGAGTCAGGCAACAAGGTAAAGACGGATAAGAGAGACAGCAGGAAACTTGCCCGCCTGTTGGAGAGTGATATGCTCAAGAAGGTGTTCGTGCTCACAGATGAAGAGAGGATGCACCGGGAACTCGTCAGGACCCGGCGTCAGCTTGTGGACCACAGGGGAAGTGTAGCACGGCAGATAAAAAGTAAACTCCTCTTCTACGGCATATCCTCTCCCTTTCCCAGTCGATACGGATGGGGCCGTCCCTACCGGCAGTGGTTGAGAGGCATAGCTTGGCAATCATTTTATTTAAAAGAATCCTTTGAGGTCCTGATAGATCTCTACGAGTATTTGACGAAGGAGATCAAACAAATAACGAAGAGCATAATCGAATTGTCACGTACCGAAAAGTATGCCCAGAGAATGAGGCTCATCCAGAGCATCCCCGGCGTTGGTATTCTCACCGGCATGGAGATACTCGTTGAAGTGCAGAACTTCACACGATTCAAGACCTCTGAAGAGATTGCCGCCTATATAGGCCTCACGCCTTCCGAATATTCAACAGGACCGTACGTCCGCCAGGGGAGGATCACCCGGTGCGGGAACAAAAGAGT
>CAYXQK010000063.1:0-2638 GCA_964467445.1 uncultured Syntrophaceae bacterium | reverse complement strand
AAGGATTTTATCCGTTCGGATGCATAGCTTCCCATTCCGGAAGCCACGAGCATCATGCCGATCACCGCGGCCGCCGCATGGAGGGGGTTTCCGAAATAGAGCACAAAGCGCTGGAGCATGGCCATTTCGACGAAGATATAGCCGATGCCGATCCCGCTGAAATAAAAGAAAATCTTTGTCTTGCCGCGACGCTGCCCCGGCTTGTGAAAAAGAGGCACAATAATCAGCAATACCGCCGCCAGTGCGGCCTGAATCAGGGTCAAAAAGACCACCAGATAGCCGATTTCAAAAAAGGGAACGGTCCGGTTCCCGAAATGTTCCGAGATGTTCGGCAGGCTTTTCCAGCGCAGAAACTGGGCAAAGTAGGGGCGGTCGTCTGTGGCCGGACGAATGTTGAAATCGTAAGCGGCATACAGAGATGTTCGTTCGGTCGAAAGCAGTTGGTCGAGGTGGTTGAAAAAAAGATCATCCTGCAGGGCGTTGAAGAAGGCGCGTTCGGATGCCTGGATGTCGGGCAGAAGGGCAGGATCGAAATTCAGGCGGCGGCAGAATGCGCGGATATTGCTGATTTCTTCAGGACTGAAGGGTGTTTTCTTGACCATGAAGGTGATCGCACCCCAGCTTCGCACGGCGGCAATGTGGGTTCGTGGATTCTCTATGCCCCGCTCAGCGAGCATGTCAGCGAGGGTGGCAAGCATTTTCAGTGCATGACGCGGCGGATAATCCATCCAGCACGTGAGGCTCAGAACGCCGCGCGGGGTCAGTTTCCGCCAGACGTCGCCGAAGGCCTCTTTCGTGAAGAGATAGTGCTCCTGAATCGCGTTGAGCCCGGCTGTGCCGCCGAACGTATCGATCGTCGGCAGGACAATCAGGTCATAGTGCAGAGGATCCGTCAGGAGCCAGGTTCGGGAATCGGAATTTATCACGGTCAATGCGGGATGCTTCAGGAGGCCGTCCATCTCGCCCGCGAGTTCTTTCGTAAGCAATGAAAGAAGGACCGGATTCGGCTCGACAGCCGTGACCCTTTCCACGCCCTGGCTGATGGCCTGTACGACATGCGTTCCCGTTGACATGTTCAGCACCAGCGCCGCATGCCGCTGCTCCAGCGTGTAGGGAAGGGCGGCGGTGGAAAAATCCATCACCGGGGGGGCATCCTGTTGCTGTCGGGCCGGCAGGGGGCCGACCCAGTCGCCGTTGTTGAAGACCGCCCTGCGCGCGGGGACGGCGTCCGTATAGGTCAAACTGAGTCCCGGCGCGTAACGCAGCGCCGGCGATGAAAAAACCAGCATGAAACCATAGGGGCTGTTTTTTCCCAGCGTCGTCTGCGCCTCGGGAAGCTGCATGGCCCGGCTTAATCCTTTGTATTCAGAGGGAACCAGAACCGGCGGTCGGAGGATCGTTGCTGTCACGCAGATCAGACAGAGGGTTGCTGTCAGCAACATCATGGCGCCGGGCTTTCCGGAAATGGCCAGAAGACCGGAAAATACGGGGATCAACGCCAGGATGGCCGGTATTTCGCTTGGCGGGAAAACCCACATCAGTCCAAGCGCCAGCAAACCTCCCGCTCCGGATCCGGCCAGATTCCAGAAATAGAGAACGCCGATGCGACGGCTGTATTTTGTAAAAGTCAGCCCGATGGCCAGGGCCGCCAGGAAAAAGGGGATAAAAAAGATGCCATAGGTCAGCATCAGCCTGCCCGGGTGGAAGGCGCCCGTGAAGAGCAGATAGGAGTCAAAGCGGATGGCCCAATGTTGCGAGATGCCGGTTGCCGCGGCCATAGCTGCCCCGCAGAGAAACATCAGCGCGGGAAAGACCTGATCAAACCGGTCCGTCAGGGCCGTTCTGAAAAGGGCCAGACCGGTCCCCGCGGCGCCGAAGCCCAGCAGGGCCACGGAAATGATCATATAGGCGAAATGATGCCATTGGGTGATCGCGAGAATCTGCATGAGCGCCAGCTGAAAGGCAATCACCGCCGCCGAAAGAAGCCCGATGGCCAGACAAAACCTCGGCGGGATCACGGGCTTCTCCTGAAGGGGACAAAGCGCACGGGCATCAGGCTGGTCGTTTTGATGCTGCCCCTATCTTTTTCCACCAGCATGAGGGTCTGCAGGAGGAAGGGGGCACCGACGGGGATCACCATCCGGCCGCCATCCTTTAACTGCCTGATGAGCGGCGGCGGGATATAGTCCGCCGCCGCGGTCACGACGATGGCGTCAAAGGGAGCCTGCTCAGGCCAGCCATCATAACCGTCAGCCACGCGCACATGGACGTTCCGGTATCCCTGTTTCTGCAAACGGTCACGGGAGGCATTGCCCAATTCCGGGACGATCTCGATCGTATAGACCTGTTTGACGATTCCTGCCAGCATGGCGGCCTGATACCCGGAGCCGGAACCGATCTCCAGGACTTTTTGGGTTGCTTTCGGCCGGATCAACTCCGTCATGAAGGCGACGATATAGGGTTGAGAGATGGTCTGCCCATAGCCGATGGGCAGCGGCTGGTCTTCATAGGCGCTGGCGGCCAGGTGCGGCGGGACAAAAAGATGCCGGGGCACGGCGCGCATCGCCTGCAGCGTGGCCTTGTCCCTGATTCCGCGTTCCGCGATCTGCGTCCGGACCATGGCTTCCCGGCTGGTTTG
>CAYXQK010000062.1:0-3788 GCA_964467445.1 uncultured Syntrophaceae bacterium | reverse complement strand
GAATCGGCGTATGAAATCCTGAAAGAAAAGGCCGTACAGCAGGAAAAAGAAGCTGCAGCGGTTCTCTCTCAAAAGCAGCGTCCGGCCGATGAGCGTTCGCAGGCCAGGGATTTCATTGCGGCCGCCGCAAAAAGCGCCGCGCATGCGATCGGCAGCCAGGTCGGAAGGCAGATTATCCGGGGCGTTCTGGGGTCCCTCTTCGGTGGGGGGAAAAGGCGGTGAGGTTGCCCTTATGATCGCCCATAAACCAAAATTCGTAAAAGAAGGAGGAGGCCATGAAAAAAGTTATCTTAGTCATCGCTGTGTTGTTGTTTGCTGTGTCCTTTGCGTATGCCGCAGGACCCAAGAGCTATCAGGTCACGGGTCCTGTGCTCGAGGTGAAGGATGATGTCATTGTCGTGCAAAAGGGCAGTGACAAATGGGAAATCGCAAAGGATAAGGGCACCAAAGTAGCGGGCGACCTGAAGGTAGGCCAGAAGGTGACCATTCAGTACCAGATGAAAGCAACGGAGATTGAGGTAAAGGGGGCCCCGGCGAAACCGGCTGCCAAGGAGGCGCCGAAGAAGAAATAGTCAGGTGTCGAAACTTTGTGGACGGAGGAGGTATGCAATGGGTAGAATATTTGATTTGAAAGTGGAAGACGGCGGCATCGGTGTCGTCAGATTCGATGTCGTGGGCGATGCCATGAACACATGGACAGACAAGGCCTTTCTGAGCTTCGACGAGCTGATGGGTGAACTCGGAAAAACGCCGGGGATCAAGGGCCTGATTTTCATTTCCGGCAAGCCCGACAACTTTTTTGCCGGCGCCAATCTGAAAATGATCGCGGAAATAGAAAAAGCGGAAGAGGCGCGCAACATGCTGAATCTGTTCCACGGTTCCTTTGCGAAGCTCAACGCCTTCAATTATCCGTCTATCGCCGCCATCCACGGCTACTGCCTGGGCGGTGGCCTCGAATTTGCCCTGGCCTGTACGGCCCGGATCGCCAAGGAAGGAAAAAGCACGCTGATCGGCCTGCCCGAATGCAACGTGGGTCTTTTCCCCGGCGGCGGCGGCACACAGCGCCTGCCGCGGCTGGTCGGCTATGGCGCCCTGGAGATGATCCTGAAGGGAACCATGATGCCCGCGGCCAAAGCCTATGAAGCCGGCGTCGTGGATCGCCTGGTCCCCGCGGACGGCGACCTGCTGGCCGAGGCAAAAATACTGGTTGGCGAAATTAACGCCGGCACGGCCGGCCTGAAACGCCCGACCCATGATTTTTCGGAGATCGACGCCGTTGCGGAAATGGCCCGCCAGGGCATTCTCAAGGCGACCAAGGGCCGCTATATCCCCGGCCCCTTTCTGGCGCTCAAATCCATCCATGAGGGCCTCAAGGTTTCGCTCACGGAAGGTCTGGCGAAGGAAATCGACAATTTTACGGAAGTGGTACTGACCCCGCAGGCCAAGGGAAGCATCAACACCTTCTTCATCAAAGGCATGACCGACAAACCCAAGGCCATGATGACCAAAGGATTCCAGCCGAAACCGCTTAACAAAATCGCCGTCCTCGGCTTCGGCACCATGGGCCGCGGCATTGCCATTGATATTATCAGAAATACGCAGATTCCCGTCCTGGTCAAGGATATCCCCGAAGCCCTGGAGCCCGGCAAGGCCTTTGTCAGGAAGACCCTGGACGGCATGGCCGAAAAGAAACGCCTCAAGGAGCCCGTGGATGCCGTCATGAACCGCCTGACGGCCGTCTCCGAATACACCGACGCCTTCAAGGATGTGGATCTCGTCATTGAAGCCGTTTTCGAGGACATCAAGGTCAAGCAGCAGGTCTATGAAGAACTCTGCAAGGTCGTCAAAGACGACTGCGTCATCGCAAGCAACACCTCCTCGATTCCCATTGCCGCCATGGCAAAATACGTCACGCATCCGGAACGTTTCAGCGGCGTTCACTTCTTCTCCCCCGTCTGGCTGATGCAACTCGTGGAGGTCATCAAGGGCGAGAAGACCGGCCAGGATGCGATCGACAACCTGCTGAATTTCTCGGCCCTGATCCGCAAGCGCCCCATCGTCTGCCGGGACAATGCGGGATTCGTCGTGAACGCCCTGCTCTTCCCGATGCTGATGGAAACCTTCCGCTATTTAGAGGAAGGCAACGCCATCGAAAAGATCGATAAGGCCATGCTGTCATTCGGCATGCCCGTCGGCCCTATCCGCCTCACGGACGAGGTGGGCATCGACATCCCCTATAAAATCTTTAAGGGCATGGGCATCCGCCAGGAAACGCTGGCCAATGTCGTCGAAGCCGGCCGTCTGGGCCTGAAGAAATCCGGCAAGGGCTTCTTCCTGAAAGACGGCGGCGTCGATCCGGAGGTCCTGTCCCTGATCGCAAAACGGGCGCCCCGCGAGCTGTCGCCGGAGCAGATCCAGGACGGGCTGTTAGAGGCAATGGTCAAAACGGGGAAAGATCTGCTCGACCGGAAAGTGGTGGACGACGTGCGCATGATCGACGTGGGCATGATCTGGGGCGTCGGTTTCCCGGCGGACAAGGGCGGCCCGATGAAATGGGCGGACCTGACGGGCGTAAGCAAAAAGCTCTTCGGAAAGAATTTCTATTCATAAACAGGCTGAAGCCTGTCTTTGCTGAATCAGGCTGATGTGAAGCCGCGTCGTCGGGGCCGGTCGTTCGGCCGCCGGGGGCGCGGCTTTTTCTTGTCCTTGAATGTCTCCTTTTCGAATGTCTCCTTTTCGACCGGCGCGTCCACCGATGGCGCCTGCGGGGGGGCCTGAAGGGTCCGCTGGTAGTAGTCGTCGAGCAGCATGGCAACGAGCGGAGAGTCCTCCTCGGCCTCGGTCAGGCTCCGGCCCAGCGGGATAAACCGCTGCATACGCTCAAGTTCCAGGCTGCTGCGTGAACGCAGTTCGGCCTCCAGCGAGACGGTCACGCGCTGGGAAACAATCGCCTCCACATCTTCATCCGTGGGAAGCGTTTTCTGCTGCAGATCGATCTTGAAACTGCGGGATATCTCCCTGAGCTTGAACTGCTCCATCCCGGCCACCATGGAGATGGCCACGCCGCTGGCCCCCACGCGCCCCGTGCGCCCCGCCCGGTGGATGTAGAGCTCCGGATCATCCGGGGGTTCATACTGGATCACGTGCGACAAGTCGGGGATATCGATCCCGCGGGCCGCGACATCGGTCGCCACGAGGAACCGCAGGGCGCCCTTGCGCACGTGCCCCATGACCCGTTCCCGGGCCCCCTGTGCGAGATCGGAGCTTAGCTCGTCGGCGTCGTAGCCGAAACGCTTGAGCACCACGGTCACGAAGTGCACCGTCGATTTCGTGTTACAAAAAATAATCGCTGCAACGGGGTTCTCCATTTCGATGATCCGGATCAGCGATCGTTCCCGCTGCATTCCCGGCACCAGATAGTAGATATGATCCGTCCCGACGACATGGACATGATCCCGGCTCAGGCTCAGAAACTCCGGATTGCGCAGGAAGTCCCCGGCAAGGCGCAGCACATAGCCCGGAAAAGTCGCGGAAAACATGTAGCCGCTGATCGGCCGGGAAGGCAGGAACTGCTGAATCCGCTTCATATCGGGATAAAACCCCATGGAGAGCATGCGGTCGGCCTCGTCGAACACGAGGATCTGCAGGGCTTCCAGAGAGAGGGTCTCCTTGAGCAGGTGGTCGAGAATGCGCCCCGGCGTCCCCACGACAAGCTGCGCCCCGTCCCGGAATGCATCCAACTGGGGGCCGTATTTGACGCCGCCGTACACCACGGCCGTCCGTATCCC
>CAYXQK010000061.1:0-4904 GCA_964467445.1 uncultured Syntrophaceae bacterium | reverse complement strand
CCCCATATAGAGCATGATGTGTCCCTTGCGCCACAGGAGCGTGAGATAGGGAACCCCCTGCGAAACAATTTTTTCCTCTTTTTCCCGGGCGGACAGGTCGCTCAGGTCGATGAATGTCCCGCCTTCGAGCGCCTGTTCCGTCGAATTTCTGGGCAGCCAGACGCCAAAGGGTGCAAAAAGGTCCCGGATCATGGCTGAACAGTCCCGGTTACCATTCAGGCCGCCCCAGCCATAGGGCTCATTGATCAATTCATTGGCCAGGCGGGCCATTTGCGCCGCCGTCATCGGCACGGGCTTGGCGGCGGCCGCGTCCTTTGGCAGCGTGATTTTCTTCAGAACGGCATGGTGGTCCGCGTCTGCAACGGCCACAAGGATCTCGACCCCCGCCGGGCCGTCATTCACCCTGGGGAAAACCGCACCCAGGGGAGCCCGGAAGAGAAAGCGGCCTTCCGCGTCATGGAGCGGCGTTTTATCCCTGACAATCACGGCATAGCGCCCCGTCTCCCAATCTTTCATTAAGTCGGCGGAAAGCGCCGCCACATCCCGGGCCCACAGCCAGCCAAAATAGTATCCGGTTTCCGCCCATACCCATTTTTTGTCGCGACTGACGCGGGAAATGAATACAGGCGTGTTGACCATGACGGTCGTGGCCTGAAGATTGTCGAAGGGATGTCCCGAAAGCGCCTGTTCAGGACGGTTGAAATGGGCTTCTTCGGTCGGAAGGGCCCGCAGGCTGGAATGCCGGATCGTGATCGCGGGATAGCCGGCGTCCGGTTCGTCCTGTAGGCGCGCGTTGGCCTTGAGGCTTTCTATCCAGCTTGCGGCGTGCTTGCGGCCATTCTTTCCATAACCTCTGTTTTTTTCATATTTTTCAAATTCTGCGGCGATATCCTCCATGCCGCTGCAAGGCCGATCCTGATGCCAGGGAGAAAAGTGCCGGCGGTTGTATTCCTGGTCACGCCGCCTCTGTTCTTCCGGATCCATCATCCGGCTCTCCGGCGCGCCGGCGCCGAGGTAAGCCCGGTGATCCTGCATCAATTCCCGGATATCCCGGATGGTTTGATCCGCACTCAAACAGCCGGAGGGAAGGCACAGAAAAATCAGGGTGATGATGGAAACAAGTTGTATGATCATCGCTATCGTCCTTCCGGCGCCGGCATCCGTTTTGCTCATCTTAAGCCATTTTCGGGGACCGGGCAATCTATTTCATTTTGAGCATCCGGACTTTTTCCGAAGTCGACGGCTTCGTAAAAAGCTCCGCAGGCAAGGCGCGCAAAGCCTGAGGAGTGAGGCGTACTTTTACGTACGCCGCAACGACGAAGGATGCAGCGTAACGCAGCATCCGGACTTTTTCCGAAGTCGACCGTCAATTTTTTGTGGCATTGCCCTTAGAATCCTGTTATATTCAGCACACATTTGAGGGAGGAGGAAGAGCGATGGCAACCGTGAACGATCTGAAGGAGTTTAAATTCTTTAAAGGATTCACCGACGAGCAACTCAAGAAACTGGCCACGATGGCTGTGGGGGAATCCTATGAGGCGGGGACCCAGATGTACAAAAAGGGCGATCCGGCCAGGAGCCTCTTCATGTGCCAGGAGGGCAAGGTGGTGATGGTCATGGATAATTACATGGGGCCGCAGCGGGCGCCCATGCAGATTACCGTGGATATTGTCACCCGGGGGGAATCTATGGGCTGGTCCGCCGTGGTGGAGCCTTACCTGTACACCCTGGGGGCCCTGTGCATCGATAATTGCCGGCTCATCGCCCTGGACGCGGCCAAATTGCGGGCGCTGATGGACGACGATTGCGAATTGGGCCTCAAGATCATGCAGGCCACGGCCAAAGTGATCGCCAGCCGGCTGACGCATACACGAATCCTGCTGGTGGGCGAGCGGGGGCTTTCTCATCTGACCGATTATTGATGAACCCGCAACAAGTCAAGAATTTCCTCCCCCTCCCCTTCATCCCCTCCCACCAGGGGAGGGGGAAATGGACTTTTTACGAGGTCCTTATTGACGAACTCGTAAAATGAAGGAATCCAGGAGGCGAAACATCATGGCTGAGCAGGTCATCATTTACGGCAAGGCGGGCTGACCCTATACCGACAAGGCCAGGGCGGCCTATAAAGACAAGGCAGTTTATATAGACGTCAAGTCAGATCCGGCCGGACTGCAGGAGATGCTGAAGCTCTCGGGCGGCGCGCGGCAGGTTCCCCTGATTGTGGAAGGAAAGAATGTAACCATCGGTTACGGCGGAACCTGAGGGATCTGAGAGCTCATCGGCGATGGGCCAATCGAATAAAATGGAGGCGCCTGAATGAAAAATCAAACCCTTGAATCTCTCATTGAGCTCGCGATCGTGAATGAAGAGGAGGCCTACGCCTCCTACATGGAGCTCTACCGGATGGTGGACGATAAAACCGCCAAAGATACCCTGAAGTTTCTGGCAGAGGAAGAAAAACAGCACAAGGCCTACCTGCTGAAATACCGCGACGGCAGTTTCCGGGAAAACAGCCTGCCGCTCAATGCGCCGGTGGATTACGGAATCGCCGAAAACATGAACATACCGGAGCCCCGAAAAAACATCACGACCAATGAGGTTTACCTGATTGCCGCCAACAAGGAACTCGGCGCCAGTCAATTCTACAAGAGCCTCGCGGAGATTCATCCGGAAGGAGACGTCCGGGACATGCTGCTGCGCATGGCCGATCAGGAACTCAGACACAAGGAAAAAGTGGAATACCTTTACACCAATACGGCCTTCCCGCAGACGGCGGGCGGTTGAACACGGGAACAAGCGCCGGCCTGCGTCTGCCGCAGGTCAGGACACAAAATATCGGCGACGCGGATCTGACTTACCTTCTCTATGACGGACAGGGGCCCACTGTCATCATGCTGCACGCCACCGGGTTCCTGCCCTGGCTGTGGCATCCCATCGCCAGGGCCCTTTCGCCGGCCTGCCGCGTGATCGCTCCGTATTTCTGTGACCACCGGGAGTCCGACCCCGAAAAAGGCGGCCTGGACTGGATGATCCTCGCCCGGGATTTTACCGCTTTCTGCAAAGGCCTGGATATTGAGGCCCCTTACCTGGTCGGACATTCCATGGGCGCGACGGTCCTGACCATTGCCGCCGCCCAACACGAACTGGCGCCTGCCGGAATGGTTCTGATCGAACCGATCTTTCTGCCGCAGGACTTCTACCGAGCCCGGATCCGGGTTCAGGACCATCCGCTCGCCGCAAAATCCATCAAGCGCCGGAATCACTGGCAGGATGAGCCGGAAGCGCTGACCTATCTCCAATCCAGGACCCTGTTCAAAAAATGGGACGCGGAAATGCTCTCCCTTTATGTCCGATACGGCATGAAGCAAAATGAGGAAAGCGGCCTGGAGCTCGCCTGTTCTCCAAAGAAAGAGGCGGCCCTCTTCATGGGCGGCATCCGCTATGACCCGTGGCCCCTGCTGCCGCAAGTCCCCTGCCCCGTCCTGGTGCTCGAGGGCGAACACAGCGAAAACCGGTCTTTCATCGATCTGCAAAAGGCCGTCTCTCTGTTCCCCAACGCGGTCTACCGGCTTGTCCGGGACGTGGGGCATCTGATTCCCATGGAAAAGCCCGGGGAGATCACGGACGTCATCCGGGAATTTTTTCAGCTTGCTCCCGGGGCCGAAAAGGAAAACTTTTCTTCCGCGCTGAAAAGATAATGGCTTGAAAATCCTGTATTTTTCCTGTACACTGCCGCGCAGTGCGGGATCGGTGATCCAAAATGCCCTGTAAGCATGCTGATTTTGCTGGAATGTATATAGTCAATTCGCCGATTAAAGAATGACAACTTTAAAAAACCAAGGAGGAGCGCGCAATGGTAAAAGCGAAAAAAGGGGAACAGTTCAGTTGCGATGTCTGTGGTCTGATTGTAACGGTTGACGAGATCGGGTTGGACATGGCGGAAATCAGTTGCTGCAATATGGACATGGCGAAAGGCAAGACGGCTATCGACAAGGCGAAGAAGAAAGGCCTGCTGGCGGCGGCAAAAGCCCCCGCGAAAACCGTCAAACCCGTTGCGGCCAAGGCCAAGGCCAAACCGGCCGCCAAGAAGGTGGCGCCGAAGGCCAAGGCAGCGGTGAAAAAAGCGGCTCCGGCCAAGGCCAAACCGGCCGCCAAGAAAGTGGCGCCAAAGGCCAAGGCATCGGTGAAAAAAGCGGCTCCGGCCAAGGCGAAAGCAGCGGCAAAACCGGCCGCCAAGAAGGTGGCGCCTAAGCCCAAGGCAGCGGTTAAAAAAGCGGCGCCTGTCAAAGCCAAAAAGTAGGCATGACATCGTCCCGGACGGTCATACTCATGTTTTAATAATAAAACCCTGTCTCTGGGGATTTTCCAGGGACGGGGTTTTTATTTTTCCGCGGTGATGCAAACGTCTCTGACCATGAATAAACGCAACAGGCGCAGCGGCCCCGGCCACGATCAGGACGATCCGGAGAAAGGGGATACTCAAGCCCATCTCAGGGGAAACCGCTGGTGTGCCCGGCACGGCTATTTCATCGATCTGCCCGCCTGTGAGGCCAGAGCCAAAACACGGCGCTCCTGCGGAAGATGCATCGCCCGCTGGCAACAGCTGAGTTTCTCCTTCATGGAGCCGTAAAGGTGAATTGGTACGGAATTGGGGACGGGTTCACATTTTACTTCAAATTGTGAACCCGTCCCCAATTCCTTCATCGCGTCGTCAAGCCCGTCACGCGGTAATTGAATTCGTAGCTCAGCGCGCCGCTCCAGTCCTGCTCGAAAACCCCCTTGTAGCGCGTTCCGTCTATCGGTCCCACCGGCTTGCCGTAGGTGTAAAACCAGTTCACGATCGGGCTGCCCGTGAACCCCAGGGCGATCCAGTAACGGCCCGGCATCAGGGTGAGATTCTCCCG
>CAYXQK010000060.1:0-4440 GCA_964467445.1 uncultured Syntrophaceae bacterium | reverse complement strand
CCCCATGCAGATACAGGAATGAAGGCCCTCCAGCGGTTTCATGTAGGACAAGGTGTAACAGCCGATATCCCCTGTGACAAAGGCCTTCAGCTTGCCGAGCACGTAAAAGAGACCGCGGTGCGGGCATCCCGGGCAGAGATTAGGCGGCCGCGGGGGAATCGCAAGCAGCGGGAGATCAACCGGCTTCTCGATGCTGCCTCTTATGGCCCTTTCAATGACGCCGGGATCAAATTCCTGGGTATAGGGAAAAATCTCCTTGCCCGTGATGTCGATCCCCATGGCCCGGATCTGTTCCTCGATAAAGGGGTCCAGTTCTTCGACGCAATAGATTTTCTTCACGCGTGCGGCGAATGACCGGATCATCTTTGCCGGCAACGGGTGGACCATGCCCAGTTTCAAATAGGAATAATCCGGAAAAACATCTTTTGCGTAATGATAGGGAATGCCCGCCGTGATGATTCCGACATCCGGACTGTTGATCTCCATGCGGTTTTCAGGAAATGTCTCAGCAAATTCGCGCAATTGCTGCATTTGTTTTTCCACTTCCACGCGCCGGGCCCGGGCATTGATCGGCACCATGACGTATTTTGCCGCATTGATGCGAATGTCCGTTTTATCTTCCGGCGCTTCCGGTTCGCTGAGGGTCACCACCGATTTTGAGTGGGCCACGCGTGTGTTCGGCCGGACGAAGACGGGGGTATCGAATTTTTCACTCATTTCGAAAGCCAGCTTGATGAAATCCTTTGCCTCCTGGGAGTCGGCCGGCTCCAGCATCGGAATTTTAGCGAATTTGGCGTAGTTGCGGTTGTCCTGCTCATTCTGTGAGCTGTGCAGGGAGGGATCGTCCGCCGAAATGATTACGAGCGCCCCGCTGGTTCCCGTATAACTGACCGTAAACAGCGGATCCGCAGCGACGTTTACGCCCACATGCTTCATGGTCACCAGAACCTTCGCACCGGCGAGGGCGGCGCCGATGCCGACCTCCAGGGCCACCTTTTCATTGGGCGCCCACTCGGCGTAGACGCCCGGGTATTGAGCGAATTCCTCGAGGATTTCCGTACTGGGCGTTCCCGGATAGCCTGCCCCGAAACGCACGCCGCATTCGTAAGCTCCGCGCGCGATGGCTTCATTTCCAGACATTAGAACCGACATACCTTCTCCTCAGATCATCCCCTTCAGCTCAGGGTTGCGATCTTTCTTTTAATCAGCAACTCCGAAAGTGGGTCCGCAATTTTCGTGAGCGCTTTCTGATAATATTCGAGGGCTTTGGCCCGATCATTCATCGCTTCATAAACCCGGGCGATATTCTGATCATTCAAGCCCGCAAAAACGTCGCCTGTTTTCGAAGACGCTGCTTTTTCAAAGGCGGCAAGGGCGTTTTTGAAGTCTTTCTTTGCTTCATAACAGTGGCCCAGCCCCATGTAGGCGATTGTTTTTAGATCGCTTTTATCCGATGTTTTCTGTAAAAAAGCCTCATAATGCCTGATGGCGGCGTCAAAATCCTTCTGCTGATAATACAAGCCGGCCAACCGGTAGTGGGTAAGGACTGCCACCCGGCTGCGCGGATATTTTTCCAGGACGTTCTTGTAAACTCCGGCGGCGCCCTCGCCTGCAGCGGCATAGTAGGCACGGGTATGGAGCTGCTGGGCGCTCTTCTCCATGTCCAGATCATAAAGGTACCAGGCGCCCGCGGATACCAGGATCGCAATAAAAACCGCACCGGCAATATAGAACTTCTTTCTGTTTTCCGTCAGGTAAAGCACCATCTCGGAAAGCATGACCTGAAATTTATCCGGTTCCTTCAACTCCTGTTTGCTTAATTTTTCCGACATTGAATCTCCTGTTAGAGTTATTTACTGGACCGACGAATCAAACCCACGACATCCTCCGGGATCCGGACGATTTTCCCCTCACTGTTTGTACAGGCATGGACGGTATACCCCTCCACAAGTTTCTTTTCCTGCTGTTCATCCCAGATCGAACAGTTGAATTTGACGCTGGCCCGCTTGATGTATTCTATTCCGGTTTCAATGAGCAGCACCTGATCGTAGCGCGCGGGCAGAAGATAGTGGCAGTATGCCTTTGTCAGCGGAAGGTTGAATCCCCGCGACTCGAACACAGCGTAGTAAATCCCCATATCCCGCAGCAGCTCGGTCCTGCCGATTTCAAACCACTTGATGTAATTCGTATGATAGACGATGCCCATGGCGTCGGTATCTGCATATATCACCCTGATTTTACTGATGTTTATCTTCAACAAACCTTCTCCAGTCCCGAATGAACAGATTCATGAGGCGATACCCGGGGGAGACCAGGATCCCGCCTGCCCGGGCGTCTGTTTCACTGAACGCCGCGCCGCGACCCAGGTTTTCCTTTTTGACACTGGAAAGAACGGCGAAGGCGCTGGGATCGGAGGCATGGGTCCTGATCGCGATCGGCGTCGGATGATCGCTCAGCACCAGAACGCGGTAATCATCAAAATCCGGCAAGCCCTTGAGGACGGTCCCCACGACCTTCTCATCAAAATCCTCAATGGCCTGGATCTTTCCCTCGAGGTTTCCCGCATGCCCCATCTCATCGGGCGCTTCCACGTGGACAAACATGAAATCCATATTCTTCAATGCTTCCAGAGCGGCCTGCGCCTTCCCGACATAGTTGGTATCGATATAGCCCGTGGCGCCGGGGACGCGGATCACTTGCAGACCGGCATAAACCCCGATGCCGTTGAGAAGATCCACGGCTGAGATCACCCCGCCCCGAAGCTGGTACTGATCCGTAAGCCGGACCATCTTCGGCGCCCTTCCCTGCCCCCAGAGCCAGATGGATGTGGCCGGCCGCTTGCCTTCGGCCTGCCGCGCCTGGTTGACCGGGTGGTCCTTCAAAAAGACCTGTGAGAGCCGCATCAGCTCGGAGAGGCGGTCGGCGCCATCCCCTTTGATCCGATAGGCGGCCGTCGGCTTTCCCGTGATGTCATGGGGCGGCGTCGTTTCCACGGCGTCCTTGCCGTTGCGCCAGACCAGCAGATGGCGATAGCTGATGCCCGGATAAAACTGGAATTCCGGCGTGCCGATGGCTTTGTCCATATCCAGGACGATCCGGGCCGCCTCCCCGGAGGAGATGTGGCCGGCGGAATAGTCCACCATGATCGGGTCGGCTTCCGGTCCCAGCGTCACGAGATTGCAGCGGAATGCCACATCCTCGGGGCCGATCTGCACGCCCATATTGGCCGCTTCGAGCGGGCCTCGTCCGGAATAGCAGACCCCGGGATCATAGCCCAGTACGGAAAGGTTGGCCACGTCGCTGCCGGGTTTGAAGCCCGGCGGGATGGTGTCCACGAGCCCGATGGTTCCTTCGGCGGCGATGCGGTCCATATTCGGGATGCGGGCGACCGCAAGCGGCGTCTTGCCCCCCAGTTTTTCAATGGGATAATCCGCCATGCCATCGCCGAGTAAAATAATATATTTCATAAAGTTAACGCA
This sequence comes from uncultured Syntrophaceae bacterium, assembly GCA_964467445.1. Taxonomy (GTDB): domain Bacteria; phylum Desulfobacterota; class Syntrophia; order Syntrophales; family Fen-1087; genus JAPLJM01. Next base: position 961 of record CAYXQK010000060.1, on the reverse strand, counting down.
CAACAATAAGTTTATAAGCCATAAAATTATGGAACGGCTTTGTCAAAATGTATGGTCTTCGATCCGGATGAGCACCGTTCTTGCCTGCACGATGTCCAACTGATCAATCTCGCCCAAAGCGCAGCGGACGTCCCGCTCCCTGGCCCGGTGCGTGGTCATGACCACGGGGACCGCGCCGCCGCCCTGCTTCCGGCCCTTTTGGATCACCGTGGCGATGCTGATGTTGTTCTTGCCCAGGATGCCCGAGATCTTCGACAGGACCCCCGGCTGATCTACGGCAGAAAAGCGGAAATAATAATTGGTTTCAATCTCATCAAAGGGCATGAGCTTGATGTCTTCAATAATAGCCTCCCGCAGCGACCGGGCAGGAACAAGGCCGGAAACGCCCTTGAGCATTTCTCTCGATATATCCACAATATCGCTCATCACCGCGCTGGCCGTGGGCATCATCCCCGCCCCCTGGCCATACAGAAACACGGAATCCGAGGCATCGCCCGTAATGTGAAAGGCATTGAAATTGCTGCCGACGCTGGCGAGCAGATGGTCGAAGGGGATCATCGTGGGATGCAGCCGGGCCTCCACGTTGTTCTCATGGCGGATGGCGATGGCCAGCAGCTTGATGCGGTATCCCAGTTCCCGTGCAAATTCAATATCCTGCTGGCTGATCCGGGAAATGCCTTCGCGGTAGAGATCGTCGAACCTCACGCGCTTTCCGTATGCCAGCGACAGCGTGATGGCCAGCTTATGGGCCGCATCTACCCCTTCGATGTCAAAGGTGGGATCGGCTTCCGCAAACCCGAGGGCCTGCGCCTCCTTCAGTACCTCGTCGAAGGGCTTGCCTTCGTCGGTCATCTTGGACAGGATATAATTGGAGGTGCCGTTCAGAATCCCGAAGATGGATTTGATGCGGTTGGCCACCAGCGATTCCTTCAGGGTCTTGATGACCGGAATGGTCCCGCCG
>CAYXQK010000059.1:0-3844 GCA_964467445.1 uncultured Syntrophaceae bacterium | reverse complement strand
GGCAAGCGGGTATACGGGGCTGGAGCTTTTAAGGCATCTGCTCTTTCATCCGGCGGTGGCGGTTACGGCCATTACGTCGCGGCGGTACGCCGGTGTTCCACTGGCGGATGTCTATCCTGTTTTCCAGGGTTTAACCGATCTCACGTTTATGAATGCTTCGCCCGATGAGGTTTCCCGGCTGGCCGATGTTGTGTTTTTGGCGCTTCCCCACGGGGTTTCCATGACTGTGGCGCCGGCATTTTTGGGAGCCGGGAAAAAAGTGATTGACCTGAGCGCCGATTTCCGTCTGCGGGATGCCGGCAGCTATGAGCAGTGGTATGGAAAGCATGCGGCGCCGGCGTTGCTGGCCGATGCGGTCTATGGCATTCCGGAGCTTTATCGCGAGTCGATCCGGAAGGCCAGCCTTGTTGCCAATCCCGGATGCTATCCCACCAGTGTCATCCTGGGGCTCGCCCCCGTGCTCAAGGCCGGCTGGATCGACACGGCTTCCATTATTGTGGATGCCAAGTCCGGCGTCAGCGGGGCTGGACGGGAACCGCAGGTTGCCTCCCTGTTCTGCGAGGTCAACGAAGGATTCAAAGCCTATAAAGTCGGCGGTCAGCATCGCCATATCCCTGAAATGGAACAGGAACTCACCACGCTGGCCGGGTGCGAGATCAGGATTTCTTTTACGCCCCATCTGTTGCCCGTCAACCGGGGTATTTTAAGCACGATCTATGGATCCCTGCAACGGGATGTGACGCCGGCCGAATTGACCGACCTCTACCGGCGGTTTTATCAGGATGAGACATTCATCAGAATCTGCAAGCCCGGAATGTTCCCGAACATTTCTTCCGTTTGCGGGTCGAATGGCTGTGACATCGGGGTGACCGTGGACACAAGAACAAAGCGGGTTATCATCCTGTCGGTCATTGACAATCTGATCAAAGGGGCCGCCGGTCAGGCCATCCAGAATATGAACCTCATCTGTGGCTTCAGCGAAGAAACGGGACTGACCGGAATTTCCCGTTTTCCATGATGATCATTGACCCTGGTGCGTCACACTCATAATCCTCTAAGCGATTGCAGGAGGTTCCATGACGATCAAGCTGTACAACACGCTCACCCGAAAGAAGGAAGAATTCCAACCGATCCATGAGGGGAAGGTCGGTATCTATGCCTGTGGGATTACCGTCTATGATGCCTGTCATGTCGGCCATGCCCGTTCCGCGGTTGTCTTTGATACGATCACACGGTATTTTCGTTACCGGGGATACGAAGTGACCTTTGTGAAGAATTTTACCGATGTGGATGACAAGATAATCCGGAAGAGCAATGAGGCAGGAGTTGACATCGCGGATATCTCAGAGCGCTACATTCGCGAGCATGACGAGGATATGGACCGTCTTGGCGTGGTTCGTCCCTCGTTTGCCCCCAGGGCCACGGAGTACATCCAGGGCATGATCAACCTGATCCAGGGTCTCATGGAGAAGGGGCTCGCCTATGAGGTCGATGGCGATGTTTATTATGCCGTGGACCGTTTCCCGGGTTATGGAAAACTGTCCGGCCGGAATCTGGATGAGATGATGGCCGGCGCCCGGGTGGATGTGATTGATAAGAAAAGGAATCCCCTCGATTTTGCCCTCTGGAAAGCGAGCAAGGAAGGGGAGCCCTGGTGGGAAAGCCCATGGGGAAACGGGCGACCGGGGTGGCACATTGAATGTTCCGTCATGAGTCAGCATTTTCTGGGTGACACGTTTGACATTCACGGCGGCGGAGAGGATCTGATTTTTCCCCACCACGAAAATGAGATTGCCCAATCCGAAGGGGCGACAGGGAAAACCCTGGCCCGTTACTGGGTGCACAACGGCTTTGTCAGGATCAACACTGAGAAAATGTCGAAATCGCTCGATAATTTCTTTACGATCCGGGACATGCTGAAAGCTTACCATCCCGAGGTGTTGAGACTGTTTCTGCTGCAGAGCCATTACCGGAGCCCGGTGGATTTTTCAGAGGAGTCTCTGGCCGAGGCCAGGACGGGCATGGACCGCTTTTACAATACACTGAAACAGATCAAGGACCTTTTGACCTTGCCGTCTGCGGATGCTGCGTCGGATCCGTCTGGATTATCCGGAAAGAACAGGGGTCTGTATGAAAAGCTGTCATCCCTGCCCGCTGAGTTCGTCGAGGCCATGGATGATGATTTCAATACGGCCAGGGCGTTGGGGCATATCTTTGAGGCGGTTCGGCTTATGAACGGGTTTATGGCCGACAGGGCGTTCGCCCGCTCGCCGGAGACCGTTTTGATCCTGAAGACCGCTCAGGACATCCTGATCGACCTGGGAGATGTGCTGGGCCTTTTTCGCACGGACCCCCACGACTATTTCCGCCAGGACCGGGACCGGGAAGCTGGGAAAAAAGATCTTGATATTGCTGAGATTGAGACCCTCGTTGCCGCAAGGCAGGCCGCCCGGGCGGCCAGAAACTGGCAGAAGGCGGACGAGATCCGGGATATCCTGGCCGCAAGAAAGATCATCCTCGAGGACTCCCCCCTGGGAACGACCTGGAAATTCGAATAGGGACGAAGTCGTCATTCTTCGCGGGAGCTTATCCCTGTTGAGGATTCAAGGCTGCCTTCAGATCATCAATCGTGTAAGGCCGAATGACAACGCCGCTGAACCCATGCGACCGGAACTCTGCCAATAGCGGATGATGGATATCTTCGCCGGCGATAATGGTTTTGACCTGTGGATTCATGTTCAGCAGCGCCGGCAGGATGTTTCCCACACCCTGTTCCCCGGGGGCGGTTGAATCCAGGATGACGGCACTATAGGGCCGATTCGTCTCCCATGCCTTCCGGTAATGCCGGAGGGCTTCCTCGTGGTCGTGGGCAAAGTCACAATCATAGCCCAGGAAATGGAGCATGATTCCGGCCGCATCCCGCATGACCTCCTCATGATCCATAACCAGAATCTTCTCTCTGCTGACCGCTGTCTCATCTGCGTTATTGTTTTCCAAATAACCGTTCATCCGTGCCGCTGGGAGATAGACATCCACAGTCGTCCCCACCCGGGGTTCCGACTGCACGGCGATAAAGCCGTCATGCTTCTTGACGATGGCGTAACACATGGCCAGCCCAAGACCGATCCCGGTGGAATCGCTTTTCTGTTTCGTTGTAAAATAAGGTTCGAACAGTTTTTCCCGGTGTTCCACGGAAATGCCGACCCCATGATCTTCCACGGACCATTTGACGTACCTTCCCTCTCTCAGGGGAAACTTGTCGCTTGCGGAGACAACGATGTTTTTTGCACGAATATGGACGATCCCTCCGCTTGGCATGGCTTCCCGGGCATTGCTCAGCAGGCTCTGGACAACCTGTTTAATCTGACTGTCATCCATATCAACGTACCAGAGATCATCGGACAGATCGAATTGACACTGGATAGTTATATCGTGGAGGGTCATTGCCGCTGCCTCCCGCAAAAGCGGGGCAAGCAGGGTTGCTTTGCGGATCGGGTTGCCGCCCTTGGCAAAGGTAATGAGCCGGTTGGTCAATTCCTTTGCCTGGAGACTTGCTTTCTCGGCGATTTCCAGGCCCTGCTCCAGAATCTTGTCTTCATCGGCGACAGAAATTTTGGCCAGAAAGATATTGCGCAGAATGGCGGATAAAAGGCTGCCGAAATCATGAGCGATTCCGTCTGCGAGAATGCCGAGGGATTCCAGTTTCTTGATTTTGATCAGCTCTTCTTCCGCTTGCTTCTGTTCCGTGATGTCTTCCAGTGTTTCCACGGCGCCGATCAGATTGCCCGAGGAGTTTCGGATCACGGCGGCCGTAAAGCGCAGCCATTTCCCTTTCTCCCCCAGG
>CAYXQK010000058.1:0-4400 GCA_964467445.1 uncultured Syntrophaceae bacterium | reverse complement strand
GCGCTTTACGACTATACGACCGCCTATGGCGTGCCCTGTATCTCCGGCAAGGACAGCATGAAAAACGATTATCAGATCGGGGCCACGAAGATTTCCATTCCGCCGACGCTGCTGTTTTCCACGATCGGCGTCATGAAAGACGTCCGGAAAGCCGTCACAATGGATGTCAAAAAACCCGGCGATCTGGTCTATGTTCTGGGAACCACCTGTCGGGAGCTGGGCGGATCCGAGTGGTATGCCCTGCACGGCTACGTCGGCAATCATGTTCCGAAGGTCAACGCGGCAAAGGCGAAGAAACTCTACAAGGCCCTGAGCAGGGCCATGGAGGCCGGGCTTGTCGCCTCCTGCCATGACTGCTCCGACGGCGGCCTGGGCATCGCCCTGGCGGAGACCGCTTTTGCCGGCGGGCTCGGCCTGACGGTGGACCTGTCCGGAGTTCCCTGTGAAGGGTTAAAGCGCAATGACGAGCTGCTTTTTTCCGAATCCCAGAGCCGTTTTGTCGTCACCGTTTCCGCCGCGGCGAAGACGGCCTTCCGGCAGATGCTCAAGGGAAATGTCTGTGCCGAAGTGGGTCGCGTGAACGCGGAGGAAACCCTCCGGGTCAAGGGACTCGGCGGCAACCTGACCATTGACGAAGACATTCATGAACTGAAGGCGGTGTGGCAAAAGCCGCTGAATTTTTAAGGGATAGGACCATGCCGAGAAAAGTCAAAGCCATCGTGATCACGGGAAACGGCACGAACTGCGAAATGGAGATGGCCCATGCCTGCCGGCTGGCCGGTGCGGACCAGGTGGATATCGTCCACATCAGCCAGTTGCTCTACAGGGACAAGAAACTGGACGATTACCATTTTCTGAATCTGCCGGGCGGTTTCCTCGACGGCGACGACCTCGGATCGGCCAAGGCCGGGGCCAACCGGATCCTGCATGCCGCCATTCGGGCGGAGCAGTCAGCGATACAGGAGACCCTGCACGACCAGTTCCGCCGCTTCATCGGGGCCGGAAAACTGATGCTGGGCGTCTGTAACGGTTTTCAGCTTCTGGTCAAACTCGGAACGCTGCCGGGTTTCGACGGCGATTATTTCCGGCAGACCGTTACGCTGACTTTCAACGATTCCGGGCGTTTTGAAGACCGCTGGGTCTATCTGAAAACCAACGCCGCCTCTCCTTGCGTATTCACGAGAGGCGTCAAGGCCCTGTACCTGCCGGTCCGTCACGGCGAGGGTAAATTTATCGCCAAAGACAGGGCTGCCCTGGAAAAACTCCACCGGGATCGGCATGTGGTCGTTCAATACAGCGCCGAGGATTGCCGGACGGCGACGATGGCGTACCCGGAAAATCCAAACGGCGCGGTGGACGCCATCGCCGGGATCTGCGACGAAACGGGAAGGATCTTCGGCCTGATGCCCCATCCCGAGGCCTACCTTCACTATACCAATCATCCCCGCTGGACACGGGAAAAACTCCCGGAAGAGGGGATGGGGCTGGCCCTTTTCAAAAACGCCGTCAAATTCATCCGCAGCCGGGAATTCTGAGTCAAACAATAACCTTCCCGCCGTGAAATCTTGTCAAACGCATCCCGGTAAAATTCATTTTTAGGACTTCTCGGCCAGCCTTTCTCCCAGGGCTAACCGGCAAAGATCGCTAATCATATAAGTTTCCAGACCGGCATCCCGGCAGGATGAACCCAGTGCATCAAGACACATTGGGCAGAGGAATGTCATTGCCCGGGCAGCGTGATCCGCCGCATCTTTAATGTTGAGTGTCTGGAATCCAGGATATTTTTCACCTCGCTGCATGAAACCTTTCAACGCCTGGCCGCAGCACAGGGCATCCCCCCGGTCATATTGCCGTGCCACCCGTTCGACACCGATCAAACGAAATATTTCATCGAGCAAGGCTTCCTTACCCGGAGTCAGCCGTGAGGCGCAGGGTCGCTGATAGGCAACCTTCCAGTCTAACGGTTGGATCTCATCATGATGCCGTTTCAAAGACCTGACAAGATATTCGAAAATGTGAACCGGTTTGAATGGTAATTCAACACCGTATTGAGGGGCGGCATCGATCATCAGGGCATAGCAGTCATCATGAGCGAAGATAATCTCCTCCACGCCGAGGGCCGCATATTTATCCACCAGGGGTTTGAGACCTTCCCGCATGATCGATTCGTTTCCCATATGCGGGAAGAGGACGTTACAGAAATAATGCCGCCCCTTGACGATATCCAGGTCCTCAAAAAGCTTTCCCTGGAAGGCCTGGGGCATGACCGCGTCAATCGTGCAGAGAGACAGGACCGGCCCTTTCACTTTGGGCGGCTGGAAATCACCCCTGGCCGCAAAACGTGCCTGCACCGCAGCAAGCAGGTTGGCGTCCACATAGTTTCCCGCCTGTTCCATGCGCCCGACAATAAGATCGAAAGGGCGGGCTTCCCGGGGGCAATACTCATTGCAGGCAAAACAGGTAATACATTTCTTCAGCCAGTCCACCGGTTCGCCCTTTACCAGTTTTGCAAATTCACCGGCGCTCCTCTGCTGGTCAAAGTCAATGTATTTGCATTTTGCAAGACAGTCTCCGCAGAAATCGCACTTGGATTCAAGAAACATAATAGGCACTCCTCCTGATACGGCATTGGTTTATGATGGCGGGAGTATAAGCAGAAGGGTCTTGTGTGTCAATGGAATATGGCTACGGATTACGACTTGGGAAAAAGGTATGCCGGGAGCATGATCAGAACGCCGCCAGGATGGCGTCGATTTCCACCAGGGCGTTGCGGGGGAGGGCGGCGACGCCGACGGTGGCCCGCGCGGGGTAGGGCTGCTTGAAAAAGCCGGCCATGATCTCATTGACGCGGGGAAAATGGGCGAGGTCGGTGAGATAGACGGTCAATTTGACAATGTCGTCCAGACCGCCACCGGCCGTCTCGGCAACCGCCTGCAGATTCAAAAAAACACGCCGGATTTGGGCGTCGATACCCTCCGCCAGTTGCATGGTTTCGGGGTCCAATCCGATCTGGCCCGACAGATAAATGGTATTGCCGGCCCGAATGGCCTGGGAGTAGGCGCCGATCGCCCGAGGGGCATCCTTCGATTCAACAAGCAATTTCATGATGAGCTCCTGCTTCAATCGCCAAACCTTCAATAGCTTTCAGAAGGGTGCATGTCTGAGACTATAAGAAAGCGATCCCATCCTGTCAAGCAGAAAGCCGGAAAAAACGCTTGACAGGGCGCCATTTTTAAGTAATTGTCGCCTCCATCATGTGATGGAATCATCGGATGGAATGAAGCGATGGAGACCAGTCTCGATAAAGCCAGAAAAGACCCGGAATCGATGAAAGCCAGAATCCTCGCCGTGGCGAGGCGGATCTTCGGCGAATACGGCTTCCACGGGACCACCACCCGCATGATCGCCCAGGAAGTGGGCATCGATATCTCCACGCTCCACTATCACTGGGGCGAGAAGAAGGATCTCTACGAGGCCGTCATCCTCGATATCAACAAGGACCTGCGGCAGAGTCTGGTCGATGTTGAAAAGATTGTCCACGGCAGACCGCTCGCCGAGCGCATGGCCATTGCCATTGACGTGATGACGGATTACCTGTTTGCACATCCTGAAGTCTCCAACCTGATCTTGCTGCGCTATTTCGGCAAGACCCGCCACGAATCCAGCCTTGACTTCAAAGTACCTGAATTTACTGGTGATATAGCTCGTTCAATGGGACTGACCAAGGATCCGAAAAATGTCCCTCCCCGTGCCGCGATGGAAGTTCTGACGGTCATGAACGGCGTCCACAATTTTGTTTCCGGTGAGAATTTCTTCCGGCCCATGACCGGTTTGCAACGTGAAGATTATATTTTTGCAGCAAAAGAAACACTTAAATTCATTCTGATCCCGGCCTTTGTTGAGCGGGATCAGATGCGTTCTGAAGATTAACGAAAAGGAGGATATCACAGATGGCACTGAACATGGACGCGCTCGGCAAGCCGATTGGTCCGATTACGCGGCATTACGACTGGAAGGACGTCGTGCTGTATGCCCTCGGCGTCGGGGCCGGTTTCGATGACCTGGATTACGCCTACGAGAAAAATCTCAAGGTGATCCCCACGTTTTCGATTGCGATGATCTTCGACTTTCTGGGTCAGATCGCCGCTGCTTCGAACATCAATCTTGCCGGGGTTTTGCATGGCGAACAGGAGCTCATCTTTCACCGGCCCATCCCCGCATCGGGCAGCTTCGTGACCACAGGCAAGGTCAGTCATTATTACGACAAGGGGCCCAAGGGTGCGCTCGTGATCGGCGAGAGCGAAACCTGCGACGCCGACGGCAAGCGCCTTTTTAGTAACATTATTACGGTTTTTGCCCGACTCGACGGCGGGTTCGGCGGCGAGGATGCCCCCAAAAAG
>CAYXQK010000057.1:0-3547 GCA_964467445.1 uncultured Syntrophaceae bacterium | reverse complement strand
CCCGGATACGGCAGTTCCCGTAGATGTCGGCTTCGTGAACATGGATGGCGGAAACATCCGGAAAAATCGCCGGCATCGCCGCGTATTTGGTCCCCGTGAAGGGGCACTGGATGATTTTGGCGCCGCTGAACTTGAACGTATCCGTCCCCATGATGTTTCTGGAAGGATAAAAAGAAACGCCCGCGGCAGCGGCCTTGAAACGAACCGACAGCGAATAATTGGTCCACTCGCTGACATCCACCTTGCCGCTTTCCATGTACTTTCTGGCGTTGGCCGAAAGACCGCGCGCTTCGAGACCGACAATATACGCGACATCCAGCTTATCAAAGACTTCCCCGGCACACAGAATCTGAAAATCATGGGTCGAGGTGTGACCCGCAAAACCCATGTTCTTTCTGCCCTGTCTCACAATTTCATGCGCGACGGCGGCGGGGATCCTGTTGGCGCCGAATCCGCCCAGGGTCAGATAGTCGCCGTTTTTGACAAATTTTTCGACCGCTTCCTTGACGGTCATGACCTTGCTCTCCAGCTTGCGATTTTTCTGCCGGAAATACGCTCTGGCCTTATCCGCATCCGGATCTGTAAAAATCTTGCCAATTCCCTGATCTAAAACGTCCACTGAACTCTACCTCCTTCTCTTAGTATTATAAAAATCTTAACGGTCACGGTCCGAAGACCGTTGTTGTTGATGCTGTTTTACCGCGTAAACGGGTAAGCCCGGAAAAGTCATCCGGTGCTCTTGTAAAAATCGAGCCCTGATAGCACAGGAAACATGGCGAGTCAACTGTTTTCGGAAAAAATAAATGGATGGGTTGAGGCGTAAACGTGCGGCCTCGTCAAAAGTCTCTTTTCCCCTCCCCTGGCGGGAGGGAGCGAAGGGGAGGGGAAGGGAATTATTGACTTTTTGCGACGCCTTCATTTGCTTTGCTTTTCCGTCAAGGCTTTTCTTAATTTTTCTCCCAGAGCCCCCAGCCCGGAGTCCGGCCCTTCCTTATTCGAATCATCCCGGAACACAAGGGTGGTCTCCCTGGCCGGCGCCGTCCCCTCCAAATAATCTCCCAGGACACCGCGGCTGTGGATGTCGTCATGACAATAAACACAGAGATTTTCCCAGTTGCTGCCATCGGGCGGATTATTCTGATGATTGCCGTCCTTGTGATGAACCGTGAGCAGTGGACGGTTCAATGCATCAAATTCCCTGCTGCAACGAGCGCACACAAGGCCGTGAATGGCCAGCGACCGCTCCCGGTAATCCTCACCGGGTGGCTTTTGCGCGGCTTTCTTGAGTCCTCTGACGATCTCTTCGGTGGTTTTCCCTGTTGCTCCGCCGCTTTTGCTGACATTGGCGGAAACCCGCCCCCACTTGCTGCCGAAGCTGACTTTCGCCAAAATCAATTCCTCCCTTCAAGCACGTTGCATATTATTCATGCTGAGATTTTGTCAGCCTTTGCAACCAGTTTTTTCCCTGCATCGTTTCACCTCAATGCGTCATGCAGCCGTCCCGCCTGCAGCAGGAAGGCCTCCAACTTGGCGGTGATGATCTGGGGAAAGTGTCTTGCCTTCTACGTTCATCTCCCGGGCCAGACGGACGGAATCCTCCAGCCCGATTTCGATGCATATTCATAAAAAACTCGATGAGAGCTTTGCATAACCGGTGAAAAATGGTTCGCAAGCGGCGAATAAAAGATTTTTCGCATTTCCAGAGATTAGATTAATTTATTTATTTCAATCATATTTAAGCCGTATCAAGGGGGACATGACGAAGTCGTGTCCCCCTCAACGAAAAAGATTTTGAGACGCGGCGAAGCCATTTTTCAAAGGTCTCTCGATATGATTCGACATGATGTTTCCTTAACGCCGTTCCGTGCGCGTGTGCGCCGCCAGATCGCGCTTGCGCAGGCGGATGCTTTGCGGCGTGATCTCCACGAGCTCTTCTTCCGCAATAAATTCTATCGACTGATCCAGGGACAGCAGCCGCGGCGGTCGCAGGGAGACCGTCGCCTCGGCGGTTGAACTCCGGATATTCGTCAGCGCCTTTTCCTTGACAATATTGACATTGAGGTCACCCGTGCGGTTCCGCTCTCCGATGACCATCCCGCCATAGACCTCGGTTCCAACGTCGATGAATAAAATTCCGCGATCCACCATGGCCAGGCTGGCATAGGTGGTGACCCGGCCGACGCGGTCCGCCACCAGGGCGCCGCTGCTCCGCTGGGGGATGGGGCCCGCCCAGGGCTCATAGCCCTCGAAGAGGGTGTTCATGACCCCGGCGCCCTTGGTATCCGTCATAAAATGACTGCGGAACCCGATCAGGCCGCGGGAAGGGATGATAAATTCCAGGTTGACCCGGCCGCTGCCCCGGTTGATAAGATGGGTCATGCGTCCCTTCCGGGCGGCTAACTTCTCCGTCAGGATACCGACAAACGTCTCGGGAACATCAATAAACAGGCGCTCCATGGGCTCCATCACCCTGCCGTTTTCCTCCCGGGTGATCGCCTGGGGACGGGAGACCATGCACTCATACCCTTCCCGGCGCATGGTTTCGATGAGCACCGCCATCTGCAATTCCCCGCGACCGCAGATTTCAAAGGCATCCTTGCGTTCCAGGGGCCTGAACCGCAGGGCGACGTTCTTCAATGTCTCCTTCTCCAGGCGGTCCCGCAGGTGGCGGGAGGTCAGATATTTTCCCTCCTTGCCGGCAAAGGGGCCATTGTTCACATAAAAGATCATCGAAACGGTCGGCTCGTCCACATGAATCCGCGGGAGCGGAAGAGGCGCCTCCAGGGCCGAGACGGTGTCACCGATGCCCACCACATCCACGCCGGCAAAGGCCACAATGTCTCCGGCTTCGGCACGCTCCACCGGCACTCTTCGAAGCCCATGGAAAGTGTACAAAGCGGAAAAACGGATCCCCGGGGTGTCTTTCCCGTCGCCGCAGAGGGTGTAGCCCCGGTTCATCTCCAAAATGCCGTTCATGAGCCGGCCGATGGCAAGCTGCCCCACATAGGGGTCATAATCAAGATTGGTCACCAGGAACTGCGGGGCCGCCCCATCGTCGCACTCCGGTCCGGGTATCCTGGTCAGAATCGTCTCAAACAGCGGCCGCAAGTCGCTGGAATCGTCGCCGCGCTTTTCATGGGCCACACCTGCTTTGGCGTTGGTAAACAGGACAGGGAAAGAGATCTGGTCATCGCCCGCGTCGAGGTCGATAAACAGGTCGTAGACTTCGTTGATGACCTCGTCGATGCGGGCGTCGCTCCGGTCAATCTTGTTGATGACCAGAATGATCGGGAGACTCATGGCCAGGGCCTTCTTCAAGACAAAGCGCGTCTGGGGGAGCGGGCCCTCGCTGGCATCCACCAGCAGGATCGCCCCGTCCACCATGTTGAGGCTCCGTTCCACTTCGCCGCCGAAATCGGCGTGACCGGGCGTGTCGACGATATTGATTTTCACCTCCCGGTACCAGATGGCCGTATTCTTCGCCATAATGGTGATGCCCCGCTCTTTTTCCAGGTCCATGGAATCCATCACGCGGTCCTCCACGACC
>CAYXQK010000056.1:0-4802 GCA_964467445.1 uncultured Syntrophaceae bacterium | reverse complement strand
TGGGGTAGTCTATTACACTCCTTTTGGTATTCCTTTCCAAGATCAACATGCATTCTTCTTTACTTTTATTCTCATTTTCCTTGCCTGCTTTGTCACCAGGGTACAAAATCCTTCTATTAAAAATACAATCCTCTTTTTCCTACCTGCTCTAACAGCTATCTCCTTTTTCAGCAAACAGATTCCCACCATATTCGGCGTTATTCTTGCCTTATGTATCCTCCTTGTATTGGAGCGAAGTCGCCTCCTCGCGGTCGTTCGAATCCTGTCGTTGGGGACTGCCCTTACCCTGTTGGGGTTATGGATTATATTCATCGTCTTTGGAATCGATTTCAATCTGGTCAACATATATTTATTTCGCCTTCCCGCAGAGCTCGGTTTTTCTCGTCTCTCCCAAGCATTTACAATGAAATTCCTGGCTACCTTAAAGCATATGCTTTTGCTGTGGAGATTATTTTTCCCTTTTGTATTGGTCACTCTTTTTATTCTTGGAGCACTGATCTTCTTTCATTCGCGGCTTGACATATTTCGAAAGGGGAAGGATGGTAAGGCTTTGAATGAAGAGGCATCATTCAGTTATTTTCCCTTACTGTTAAGTCTGTCATTGATTGTTCTCAGCGTTGTGTTCTTGTCCCTGACGAATAACCAGACCGAAAATGGTGCGGCATTTATCTTTATCAGTCTGGGGCTGCTACATATTTTCCTCATTAAGAGTTTAGGGCGGAAAGGTTTATTCTTTGTTGGGATTCTGCTATGCGGGGGTTCCCTGTTGTGCGCCTGGAATTTTCATAAGTATGTCAACATGACAAGAATGGTGCACGATTTGGTTTACGAAAAAAAGTTCGCTAAAGATTTCCGAAATAACATGCCTGAGCGTCTCTCGTTCCTCGTTTGGGCAACTCCTGAGCGTTACAAGGGCACCCCTGAGGACTTCAAGAATACGATCGATTTTTTCAACAGCAATGCCGGCAATTTTTTCCTTCTCGGGGACAGCTCAATACTCTACGCCCTGACAGGAAGGCCATCGGTCAATCCCGCCCTCTGGTTTGATCCTGGCCAAACATTGCCCTTCCCAACATCATCATGGTTTCCTGATTTTCAAGATCTGCTCCTGAAATCCCTGATCAAAAACCATGTCAGATACGTTGTCCTTGAAGCAACAAGGCAAAAGAATGGGCAAGGATATACCTGGAGTAATATCAGTCTGGCACATTTTCCAAAACTCAACGAACTGGTTCAGAAAACTGGAAGCGTACGTGCTGTTTTTGGCGTCTTCACAATCATTGAGCTACCAAACATGGATAAATGGTAGATCAGTAATCATAGCACGTCGAGACCTGGCGAGTCTCCCTCACGCCAAGTCTTTCGATGCGTGCCCATGTGCGCCAAGCCTCTGTATGGGCCTTTCCCGAACGCTATTTTGAGCCATAAATGCATCAGCACATGCCAATATCCACCACCCACGCGAGCCAGACGGAAAGACGAAACCCCCATGTTGGGCGTCCGGTTAATCCATGAGATTGGAACCTCCTTGATCTTGCACCCCATCAGGAGGGGCTCTAGTCCGATCTCAGCGTTCACAGCAAAGCCAGGTTGATTGAAATGGAGCCGAGCTACTACCTCTCGCCGTATCAGCTTAAGGTTGTTCGTGAGATCACGGAAGCGCCGAAGCAGGACTAGTTGCGCAAGAAGGTGAAAGCCACGGTTGGCCACGATTTTCTGAAATGGATAATTCAGAAGCACGCTGTGACGGGAGAAGCGGCTCCCCACAACAACATCATATCCCTCAACTGCAGCGTCAAAGAGATCACGCAGTTCAGGCAGCAGGTGCTGGAAATCGCAGTCCATTGAAAGCACCCAATCACCAGTAGCAGCTCGATAGCCGTCTGCAAGAGCTCGGCCCACCCCGTTGGGTGGTTTACGAACGATTGGCTTCACGATCTGATCCTCCGCTGCCAGGCCGGTAATGATATCCCGGGTCTTGTCGGCACTGTTGTCGTCCACGAGTATTATCTCATGCAGATACTCTTCAAAGAGGGCCTTTAGCCCACTCACAAGAGGGCTAATATTCATCTCCTCGTTATGACAGGGAATCACCACGGAAACCGCCCGTCGTAAGGCTTGGTGCCTGAAGAGTGACATTTTTTGCTGGATTACGTCCAAAGGCGGCTTCTGAGCCTGTACCAAAATGGAACCTGCAAGGGTCCGAACTATCGGCATGTTCTCAAGGAGGATGGACAGATTCCGAAGCACCCAGACCATCGGCCTAGCCAGCGGCCAGTAGACAAAGTCATTGAACACTGCAAATATCCGGATAAATCCGATCTCCGAAATCAGTTCATACAGTTCCGGACGATTTAGCAACCGCCGCGGATCTTTTCTCCCGAACAAACGTTCAAAAAATTGCCGCAACTCTAGCATGATATTCCAGGGGTTGCTCTCGTAGAAAAGCACCTGCCCACCTGGTCGCAAAAGGTCATAGACAGTCTTGAGGACCTCGGCGCAGTTACCCTTGTCCAGGAGATCCATGGCCACAACAAAATGGAACTGTCTGCCCTGCAAGGCTCCGGGAAGGTCCGATACAGCGAGAAAATCCACTTCATCCGGAAGGGCGGTGGGACGCTGATGGCCTGAGCCGAAAGTTACCGCCGTGAGTTGGTTTTCGCCGCGGGATACGCGGAAGAGTTGCCGGGTGAAGAGGCCATCTCCGCAACCCAGCTCGAGAATGCTCTCGCCCGGCAAAAGGTGCACGGAATGGCGGAAGGTTTGTGCCCTCCAGAGAAGCCGGTCTTCACAGATCGGATCCCGCTTCTGACGGTAGTCGTCACGGTAGCGCTCTCTTAACGAGAGAGTCTCGATTATCGACATTGCGTGCCCGTTCACAATATCACCTTCCGCTTAGTTTTTCAGCCGATCGCCCCATGAATCGATAATCTCTACGAAGATGTCTTTGAGAGAATTCGTGATTGTCCATTCCGGGTAATGACTTTTGAAGCGCGAGAGATCACTGATGTAGCAGATATGATCTCCTTCACGGGGCTGTTCAAGATATACGTAATTCATCTTCTTCCCGGTGAGTTCTTCCACAGCCTGGAACGCCTCGAAAATCGAGCAGGAATTGACCCTTCCACCACCGAGATTATAGACTTCTGCTACGCGAGGATTCTTATAGATGGCCCCGATCGCGGTTGCAACGTCATAACTGTGAATATTGTCTCTGACCTGTTTTCCCTTGTAGCCATAAATTTGGTAAATACCACCATCGAGTTGGACCTTCACCAGGTAAGAGAGGAATCCGTGCAACTCAACGCCTGAATGATTCGGACCAGTCAAGCAACCGCAGCGTAAACAGCAGGTTTTCATACCGAAATAACGGCCATACTCCTGTACCATAACATCAGCGGCTACTTTGCTGGCACCAAACACTGAGTGTTTCGATGCGTCAATGCGCATGTGCTCCGTTATTCCTTCGAAATCTTCTTCCTGGGCATAGTCCCATCGTAAGGGGAGCTCCTTAAGTGGCAACTCATTTGGGGCGTCACCGTAAACCTTGTTAGTCGACATATGGACAAAGACAGCATCGGGACTTAACTGCCGCGCAGTTTCCAAAACATTGAGGGTACCTGTTCCGTTGACATCAAAATCGTCCATTGGACGTCTGGCCGCCAGATCGTGACTCGGTTGCGCGGCGCAGTGAACGATCAGATCGAAAGGGGCTTCCTCCTGAAAGACTCTTTGCAGGGACTGGCGGTCGCGTATATCAACGTCATGGGCAGTAAAATTCTTTGTTGATTGTAACAGGCGACGAAGGTTCCAGCGGGTATCCCCTTCCGGACCGAAGAAGTCTGCACGCATGTTGTTGTCAACCCCCACGACTGACTCTGCACGTTTATCAAAATAGACCACCAGTTCAGAACCGATTAATCCGCTGGACCCTGTGATGAAGACTTTCACAGCATTTCTCCTTCTCGCGGTTTGGCGATATTGAGGAAGTAACTTTCAGAACCCACGTGGGAGATCAAGGGGACATCCAATAGTCATCCTGCCAAGCAAAATAAATAGCGATAACGATTTCAAATAGTTAATTATTTTGTTCCCCACCGTTCATAAAAATATTACTCCCTCAACGCACGAAAATACAAGGGAAAACTGTCCTGAGGAGCAGCTCACAGCTGTAAGTTCACGGCAGCGGACCTGCAATGCATAAAGCTCAGTGCGGTGGAATTGACCATTTTTATCTAACTTCTCCTGGTTTTCTATAGTTTGCTGTTTTACCTTGATTGTGGCGATTTATTTTTGACATGACATATTTCATTCTTTAAAATGTCTATACCACTCATTCAATCAAGGTGGTTACCAGAAAGAGGATATAGGCAAAGTAGCGCAGGCAGCGGGTGTCAAAACGCTCGTGCTGACGCATTTCGTTCCCTCTGATGACCCGTCTGTGACGGATGAGATGTGGAGAAGTCCAGCCAAAGCATATTTTGATGGAGATCATTGTCGGCAGAAATCTGATGGAGTTGTAAGGGAAGCTCGATGCTGAAAACTGTAAGCTAGTCGCAAATACTAATCCATGGGGAGAGTTTACGCTACTCCATAGTGGAAGGTGAAACAAAAGTATAGTAATCTAAGGTTGTAAGGGTTTAATGAGATGACAAAGACTCAGGAAAAATAAGGCAAAGGAACATGGCACCCACGGGAGAAACGAACCAGGAACCTTCTGCACAGGAGACATCGAAAAGACCGGGAAACCGTTTCAGGGACGCCCTTATTCGGCGCGACAAGTTCATCTACACTGTGGAACT
>CAYXQK010000055.1:0-5057 GCA_964467445.1 uncultured Syntrophaceae bacterium | reverse complement strand
AAACCTCCTGCGCATCAAGGAACAGCATGGCGCGAGGGCCGTTGGATTTGGCGTCGGCATGCCGAAGGGGCTGGAGCATTTCGTCCTGATCCGCCTGGCCAACATCTTCGGCTCCCCGAACGTCATTGCCTCACAGGACGTCTGCCACGCCCCCCGGGAAATCACGGGCATGCACACCTGCGGTTTTTACCCCGTTGCGGATCTCCACCATCCCACCAAACTGATTTTCCTTTGGGCGAGCAATCTTACCTCTACCAATGAAGAGGGGCAGATAGCCAGCCAACTCCTGGAGCAGATGAAGAACGGCGCCAAGCTCATCGTCGTGGATCCCCGGCGGATCGAACTTGCCGAAAAGGCCGATCTTTGGCTCCAGTTGCGGCCCGGTACGGATCAGGCCCTGGCTCTCGGGATCATTCATGTGCTTTGCGCAGAATCCCTGTACGACAAGGAATTTGTTGAAAAACACGCCCATGGTTTTGAAGATCTGGTCAGACAGGTGCAGGACTATACCCCTGAGAGGGTGGAGGAGATCTCCTGGGTTCCCGCCGAACAGATCCGCCAGGCCGCCCGGATGTACGCTGCAGCGAAACCGGCGGCACTCCAGTGGGGAAACGCCATCGAACACAGCGTCAATACCTTCGACGCCGTCCGGTCTCTCATTTGCCTGATGGCCATCTGCGGCAATCTCGAAATCTCCGGCGGCAACATCAACGCCAGGGATCCCAAGATCATGGGGCTGGCCCCGTTCGTCAGGGCCGACCTCATTCCCGACAAGCGCAAGGATATGATCAGCGCCCATCACGGTATTATCCCCAGGCTGATGACCATTGCCCCGGCTTACTTCCGGAAGGCGGTCCTGGAAGGCGTGCCCTATCCGGTCCGGGGATATTACGGAATGTGCACCAACCCACTCATGGCCTGGGCGGACAGCAAGGTGACCTATGAGGCCTTCAAAAGCCTTGATTTCGTGGCGATTGCCGATATCTTCATGACACCGACGGCAGCCATGGCCGACATCGTCTTTCCTGTCGCCCATCAGTACGAGATGAACGACATCGGCCACTATGGCATCGGCCACGGCATAATCTTCGCCCGACCCAAGATCGTCGAGCCCCCGGAGGGCTGCTGGCCCGACATGAAGATCATGAACGAGTTAGGCAAGCGGGTCTCTTCTCCGGAACTCTGGTATCAGGACCATGAGGAATTTTTGGAGGACATCGTCCGGCCCGCGGGGCTTACCTACCGACAGTTTGTGGAGAAAGGCTATCTCAAAGGGCCCGACCGCTTCCGTTCTTACGAAGAAAAAGGCTTCTCGACGCCGACAGGCAAGGTGGAGCTGCGTCTGAGCACCGCCGAGAAATTCAGGCTCAAGGCCCTCCCCGAATTCACGGGGTTTCCAGAGCCGGACGATCAGGACTATCCGCTGCTGGTCACCAGCGTCAAGAGTCGCTACTATCTACATTCAGCATATCGCTGGCTGAAGAAACTCAGGGAAAAGCGACCCTACCCGACGGTGGAGATCCATCCCGATACGGCGGTCCGTTACGGCATCAGCGACGGGGACAATGTGATCATCGAAACCAAGTA
This sequence comes from uncultured Syntrophaceae bacterium, assembly GCA_964467445.1. Taxonomy (GTDB): domain Bacteria; phylum Desulfobacterota; class Syntrophia; order Syntrophales; family Fen-1087; genus JAPLJM01. The sequence goes on along the minus strand of CAYXQK010000055.1, from coordinate 3,470 downwards.
TGGCGCCATTACCCAGCGCGCTCGCGTGACGGACATTATCCATCCCCGGGTTGTTAACGCCGCTCTCGGATGGTGGTTCCCCGAGGGAGATCCCACCCGTCAGTACGACTGGCAGACAGCGAATTTCAATATGCTGACATCCATCGGCAAGTTGGGCAAGGAGTTCGGGACTCCCAATCTGAAGAACCTGCCCTGCCGGATCCGGAAAGAGTGATACCCCGTCGCTTTCATTTTTTCTTTCGGTCGGTATCCGGTCCGTCATCACTTTCCATCAGGGCGGAGAGTTCCCGGCCCGCCCTCCGAAGATAGGCGTCGACGTCCTTTTCCAGTTGCCGAAATTTACCCAGCAGAGCCTTGGCGGTAGGTGTCAGGGTCATGCCTTTCCTGGCGTCGTCGGTCTCGACGAGTTTGACGCCCAAGCGCTCTTCCGACGCCCTCACGCGTCCCCAGGCGGCGCGGTAGGACATATTGAGTTTTTTCGCCGCTGCGTTGAGGCTGCGGCATTCGTCAATGGCCTGGAACAGCTCTTCGCGGCCATGTCCGAAAACGACCTTGCCGTCCTTTTCGAGCCAGATTTTGTATTTGATCTCCAATGCCCTGTCCTCTTACAGAAAGATCTAATGAAAGATCGATCAATCGTCAAGCAGTTTCATTGATATAGGGCGTTTGACCTTGGCAGGCCAGGCAGGGCGATTTGTCGCGCAGCGGATAGGCCTCACCGCAGGCTCTGAACCAAGGCGCCGGCTTGCTTGATCCGGGCCATCAGCAGGCCGAAATCCGGTTCTTTTTTGTTTGAGTTTGAAGTGCCGGGCGTTGAATTCCGGCCAGGTCAACGATAAACCCGCCAATCACCAGGTCCGGTGCGAGGCTTTCGTGAAAGGATTTCACGGGATGGACATGCTCATCATAGGAGTAATGACCTATTTTTATTCAGGATCTGTGGCGGTTGGCAGGGCGCCAGTATCTTCAGAAAATCATGATATGTCATAATTGACATAAACAAAGGAAATCCCTGGCTTTCCGCATAAAAAAAGTTGACACCCGCCGGTATAAAATATATGAGGGTAGCGGCTGTTTCAGCCCCCTGGATCATCACAGGACGTCACGCTCTCCGATCCACTTTTTCTAAAGAGCTTCTCCATGAAAGGTGGACCATGGGCGCCGCCGGAAACGGTTGCGCCTCCCGTGCTTGGAAAGGAGACAAAATAGACCATTGTTTTGTGTAACTAAACCTTAAAGGAAAGGAGCGCATTTATGGATGTCAGCAGAAGAGGTTTCTTGAAGATCTCCGGCGCAGTGCTGGCGGCAAGCGGGGTAGGCATCAGCCTGAAGCCTGTCTCTGCCCACGCCCAGCCGCTGAAGGTCAAATACACCAAAGAAACCACAACGATTTGCCCTTATTGCTCCGTAGGATGCAGCATCATCGTGTCCACGCGCGGCGGGAAGGTGATCAACACGGAAGGCGATCCGGACAGCCCGATCAACAGAGGCTCGTTGTGCAGCAAGGGCGGATCCATTTATCAGATGGCCGTCAATGAAAACCGTCTTTCCAAACCACTCTACCGGGAACCGTTTAGTACGGAATGGAAAGAGGTCGAGTGGGAATGGGCCTTTGAAAAGATTGCGGAAAACGTCAAGAAGAGCCGTGATGCAAGTTTCAAGCTGAAAAATGATAAAGGCGAAACGGTCAACCGGACGGAAGGGATTGCTTCCGTCGGCAGCGCCGCCATGGATCTTGAGGAGTGTTTCACCTATCAAAAATTCTTGAGGGGGTTGGGCCTGGTTTACATCGAACATCAGGCCCGTATCTGACACAGCCCCACTGTACCGGCTCTGGCAGAGTCGTTCGGACGCGGCGCAATGACGAATCACTGGGTCGATTTTCGCAACAGTGATGTAATTTTAATTATGGGAAGCAACCCCGCTTCCAATCACCCCGTTTCCTTCAAATGGATACAGGAGGCCATCGACAAGAGGGGTGCGAAGCTGATCTGTGTGGACCCGAGGTTCACCCAGTCGGCTGCCAAGGCCCATCTCTATGCCCCCCTGCGGTCGGGAACCGATATCGCCTTTCTGGGCGGCATGATCAAGTATATCCTCGACAACAACCTGTATTTCGAAGAATATGTAAAGCAATACACCAACGCCTCCTTCCTGGTGAATCCCGCGTTAAAGCTCCCCGGCGATAACAAAGGCGTCTTCTCGGGATTGGAAGGCAGCAAGTACAACAAGGACACCTGGTCCTACCAGACCGGCGGTGACGGCGTGATTAAAAAGGACCCGACCCTGAAGGACCCCCACTGTGTATTTCAGCTTCTGAAAAAACAATATGCCCGATACACGCCGGACATTGTCACCAGGATCACCGGAACGCCGAAGGACAAGCTCCTGGAAGTTTACAAGCTGTACGCTGCCACCGGCAAGCCCGACAAGGCCGGCGTCGAGCTTTACGCCATGGGCTGGACCCAGCACACAGTAGGTGTTCAGAATATCCGCACCATGGCGATTATCCAGTTGCTTTTGGGCAACATGGGCATCGCAGGCGGCGGCGTCGCAGCCATGCGCGGCGAATCCAACGTTCAGGGCTCTACGGATCACGGCTTGCTGTTCCACATCTGGCCGGGCTATATCGGAGCCCCCACGGCTTCCATGACCACCCTGAAGGCTTTTAACGAGAAGCGGACGCCCACCACAAAGGAGAAAGACAGCCTGAACTGGTGGAAAAACTTCCCCAAATACTCGGCCAGTTTCCTGCGATCCATGTACGGGCAGAACGCAACTCCCGAAGAGGCCTATGCCCTGATGCCCAAGCTTGACGACGGGGCCAACTACTCCTGGCTCATGATCTTCGATCAGATGTATAAGGACAAGTTTACGGGCTTCTTCGCCTGGGGCATGAACCCGGCCTGCAGCGGCGCCCATTCCAACAAGGTTCGGGCAGCTCTGGGGAAACTGGACTGGATGGTCAATGTCAACCTCTTTGACAATGAAACCGGTTCCTTCTGGAGAGGCCCCGGCATGGATCCGACCAAAATCAAAACGGAGGTCTTCATGCTGCCCTGCGCCGCCCCCATCGAGAAAGAAGGCAGCCTCGCCAACAGCGGCCGATTGATGCAGTGGCGCTACAAGGCGGTGAATCCCCCGGGTGTCGCGCTTCCCGACGGCGACATCATGAGCGAGCTCCACTTCAAAGTGAAGGAGCTCTATGAAAAGAAGGGCGGACCCCACAAGGAAGCCATCACGAAGATCACCTGGCCTTACGGCAAGAAAGTCGGCAAAGAATTTCACTATGACCCCCACGCGGTGGCCAAAGAGATCAACGGCTTCTTCCTGGAAGACAAGAAGGTTGAAAATCCGACCAAGAAGGGGGATTTCAGAGAATTCAAGAAGGGCGAACCCGTTCCCACCTTTGCCTGGCTCCAGGATGACGGATCCACATCATCGGGCTGCTGGGTGTATTGCGGCTCCTA
>CAYXQK010000054.1:0-9386 GCA_964467445.1 uncultured Syntrophaceae bacterium | reverse complement strand
CCGTTCTGGTCATGGCCCCGGACGAAAAAGTGAAATTAAACCGACTGTCCCTCTTGAAAGAAATTTCCGATCTGTTTCATCGGATCGCCGACTTTTCAAAGATTGTCACGGACGCATAAAGGCGGGAAAGGCAACCTATGGCGGAACGTATTTCAGCAGGAGTGCTTGATATTAACAGGCTGGAAGAGCAGCTTATTGTCCGGAAGCGACTCCAGGAAATTACCAACCGGATCCACGCGGCTCAGAACATCAAGCAGATCCTGGTGGACCTGAAGGATGGCATTCTGGCTCTTTTCGACGCCCATGCGATCACCATCTATGTGGTGGACAAGACGCAGAACGAAGTTTATTCCATGTTCCTGGTCGGTTCCGAGATCCGGGAAATCCGTGTTCCCATAAACAATAAAAGCATTGCCGGTTATGTGGCCAATACGGGCAACAGCGTCAATATTGCCGACGCCTATGATGCGAAGGAACTCCAAAAGATTCATCCGGAAATGGGCTTTGACGTCAGCTGGGACAAAAAATCAGGTTTCCGGAGCCGTCAGATCCTGGCGGCGCCGATTTTTCATAACAAGGTCCTCGTGGGCATCATTCAGATCCTCAATAAGAAGCGGGCGGAGATAACCCGATTCTCCGATGATGAGGGCGGTTTTCTGAAAGAAATCTCAGAGGTCCTCGGGGTTGCCTTCTATAATCAGGAGCGTTATGCCCGCAGGCGGAAGACCCGGTTTGATTATCTCGTCAGCCGGGGGATGCTCAAGGAGGAAGAACTGGACAGCGCCTGGGAGGAGGCCCGGGAGTACAAGGAGACCGTGGAAGCCTTCCTGATGAAAAAGTATAAGATATCCAAGGCGGACATGGGGACAGGTTTTGAAGAATTCTACCGCTGCAAGTTTGAGCAGTTCAATGACAAGCACCCCATACCGGTCGATCTTTTGAAAAACCTCAAGAAGGAATACCTGCGCCGTGAATTGTGGGTTCCGCTGGAAAGAAAGGGCGGGAATATCCGTGTTATCGTGGATGATCCGAACAATATTCTGAAACGGGACAATATCGAGAACCTGCTGAAGACCAAGGCGGTCAAGTACGATGTCGCCATAGCGGAAGATATCATCAAGTATATCAATTATTTCTACCAGTCGCCGGAAGACGAATTTACGATTTCCGATATCCTCGGAAAAATGGACACGGTGGAAGAAGAGCCAGACGAGGAAGACGGCGAAGTGGTCACGGAGTCGGACAGCGTGATCATGCAGCTGGTGAATAAAATCATCAATGACGCTTTCAACAGACGCTCCTCGGATATTCATATCGAACCCAATGTGGGAAAGAAGAATGTCGAAGTCCGCTATCGGGTGGATGGCGATTGCGCCATTTATCAGACGCTTCCCTACAGCTACCGGGCGGCCGTGATCTCCCGGATCAAGATCATGTCCAATCTGGACATTACCGTAAGAAGAATTCCCCAGGATGGCAAGATTAAATTCAGACGGCCCCACGGCGATGAAATTGAACTGCGCGTCGCCACCATTCCAACCCAGGGCGGGGTGGAGGATGTGGTCATGAGAATTTTGGCCAAGGGCGAAACCATGCCCATTGAGGCGATGGGGCTTTCAGACCGTAACTTCAGTGAAATGTTGAAGATTCTTACTAAGCCCTACGGCATGATCCTGGTGGTCGGTCCCACCGGTTCCGGAAAGACGACGACCCTGCACGCGGCCCTGCATCATATCAACAAGCCGGATCGGAAGATCTGGACGGCGGAAGATCCCGTTGAGATTACCCAGTACGGCCTGCGGCAGGTGCAGGTGCATCCCAAAATCGGTTTTGACTTTGCCGCCGCCATGCGGGCCTTCCTGCGGGCGGATCCCGACGTGATCATGGTCGGTGAAATGCGCGATTTTGAAACGGCCAAAACGGGCGTCGAGGCCTCCCTGACGGGGCATCTCGTTTTCAGCACCCTGCATACCAACAGCGCCCCCGAAACCATCACCCGGCTCCTGGATATGGGGATCGATCCCCTGAATTTTGCAGACGCCCTGCTCGGCATTCTGGCGCAGCGGCTTGTACGGACGCTGTGCAAAAACTGCAAGGAGGCTTATCATCCGACCCCTTCAGAATACGAGGAAGTGGCGGAGATCTACGGCCGTGAGAAGTTTGACAAACTCCATATTCCCTATACGGACGATTTTGTCATGTATCGGCCCAAGGGTTGTGATATCTGCGATAAATCGGGATACAGGGGGCGGATGGGCATTCACGAATTGCTGGTCGGCACCGATGAGATCAAGCGCCTGATCCAGAAACATGCCACGGTGGATGAGATGCGGGAGGTCGCCGCCGAGCAGGGCATGACGTCACTGCTGCAGGACGGAATCGTCAAATCAATCAAGGGATTCACAGACTTCAAGCAGGTCCGCAGGGTTTGCATCAAATAAATCCCTATCCTTTCTTTTTGTTCAGTCTTTCCTGCCAGCCGCTCAGGCGGGTCAGGACCTCCGCGGGCGTCAGATTCATGACATCCATCTCTCTGATTTCGTTTAGAATCAGATCTTCGTCATCCACGAACAGGCCCAACTGCTGCCTGTTTTTCTTGGCTGTTTTGAGGCTTCGGGCGATTTTAGGCTGGCCCGCTTCATCCAGCTCCCCTTTTTCCAGGTTGTTGAGGATTTCCCTGGCCCTGGCAATGACCTCTTCCGGGACGCCGGCGATCCGGGCTACCTGGATGCCGTAGCTGCGGTTCGTGCCGCCTGCCATGATCTTGCGCAGGAAAATAATCCGGTCACCCCATTCCTTCACGGCAATGTTGAAATTCTTGACCCCGGTTTTGGCCGCTTCCATTTCCGTGAGCTGGTGGTAATGAGTCGCGAAGAGGGTCCTCGATCCCAAGTGACCGGCGTCATGGAGATGTTCCCCCACGGCCCAGGCGATGCTGACGCCGTCAAAGGTGCTGGTGCCGCGCCCGACCTCGTCGAGAATGATCAGACTTCTGCGGGTGGCGTGTTTCAGGATGTGGGCGACCTCATTCATCTCGACCATGAACGTGCTCTGGCCTCGGCTCAGGCTGTCGGCGGCGCCGATGCGGGTAAAGATCCGATCTGCGACTCCGATCCGCGCCCGGGAAGCGGGGACAAAGCTGCCCATCTGTGCCATCAGCACAATCAGGGCGCATTGCCGGATGTAGGTCGATTTTCCGGCCATATTGGGACCGGTGATGATCAGCAGGCGGTTCTGCTCCAGGTCGAGCCGGCAGTCATTCGGCACAAAACCATCCGTAAGGCCCATCCTTTCCACCACCGGATGCCGCCCGTCGATGATCTCGATAACATCTTCGTCGTCCACCACGGGGCAGCAGTAATTGTAGCGTTCCGCCACCTCCGCGAGCGCGGCCAGGGCGTCCAGGTCGGCGATGCCTGCCGCTGTGGTCTGGATTCGCTTGATTTCTTTCCCGATTTCCACCCTGACGGTCATAAACAAGTCATACTCACGTTCGCGCAGACGATCCTGGGCATTCAGAACCGTGTATTCGTACTCTTTGAGTTCCTGGTTGATATAACGTTCGGCGTTCACGAGGGTCTGCTTGCGGATGTAGTCTTCCGGCACAAGGTCCGCGTTGGCCCGGGTGATTTCGATGTAATAACCGAAAACCTGATTGAAGCCGACCTTCAATGAGGAAATACCCGTCCGCTTGCGTTCCCGGTCCTCGAGAGCCGCGATCCATTTTTTCCCGTCCCGGGTCGCTTTCAGCAAACGATCCAGTTCCGGATCCACGCCCTCACGGATCATGCCGCCCTCACGCAGGGTGGCCGGCGGATCATCCACGATGGTTTTTTCAATGCGTTCGCGCAGATCCGGCATTTCATCGAGACTGGTGTCCAGGGAACGGATCAGGGGGGATTCCAGATTCCGGACGGAATCCTTGATCTCCGGCAAGGCCTTCAGGGATGCCTTCAGGGCGTTGAGATCCCTCGCATTGGCCAGGCCCATGGCGATCCGGGCGCCCAGTCTTTCCATGTCGTAGACGTGTTTAAGACCCTGGCGCAGGGTCTCGCGCAGGAGGTGGCGATCCTTGATCTCGGCGACAGCGGCCAGCCGCTCGCGAATGCGCTCCGGATTGACAAGGGGATAGGACATCCACCACCGCAGGCGCCGCCCGCCCAAGGCGGTAACAGTCTGGTCCAGGACATGAAAGAGGCTTCCCAGTTTCCGGTTGTCCGTGATGGTGCCGAACAGTTCCAGGTTCCGTTTGGCGATTTCATCCAGAACCAGATACTCGTCTGTTTGATACCGTTCGATCCGGTTGATATGACTCAGATGATCTTTCTGTGTCTCCTCGATGTAGCGCAGGATGGCCCCCGCGGCGCAGGCCGTGGCCGGATGACGGTCCAGGCCGGTCTGCTCAAGCATGGATGGGTTAAAATAGCGTTTCAGGCGGTCACCGGCCGCTTTCTGGTCAAAGTAATCCGGAGGGAAGACATTGACCCGGCAGTCTTTTCTTTCTTTCAGATAGTCTTTCAGCAGGCGACTTTGAGCCGTCTTTTCCTCCAACAGGATTTCACGGAAATTCAGCCCACTGATTTCCATGAGCAGGAAATCCGACTGGGCCGCCCCGGTGACCCGGAATTCACCGGTCGATATGTCCAGAAAGGCCAACCCGAAATGGTGATCTTGAAAACAGAGCGCCGCCAGAAAATTGTTTTCCTTGGCCTGGAGATTATCCGTATCCACGACCAGGCCGGGCGTGACGACGCGCACGACTTCCCTCTTGACCACCCCTTTGGCAAGTTTCGGATCTTCCACCTGCTCACAGATCGCCGCCTTGAATCCCGCATCGATGAGTTTTGCCAGGTAGGTAGAAACGGCGTGGTAGGGAAAGCCGCAGAGGGGAATGCTGTCCTGTTTGCCCTTGTTCCTGGAGGTCAGCGTGATGTCCAGGATTTTTGATGCGACGACGGCGTCCTCGAAAAACATCTCATAAAAGTCGCCCATACGGAACAGCAGGATGCAGTCGGGGTAGCGGCTTTTAATGTCCAGGTATTGCCGCATGGCCGGAGTCAGATCCGTCGTGCCGGTCATGACCATCGGTCGTCGCCCCTTCGCTTGAGGTCGATCACGTCGTCACGGTCTTGCCCCTGACCGCCCGAATCCCTGCGATCCGTGTCGTTGCCGATGAGGGCGTTGAGCAGGCCGCTCACGAGCGTGATGATCAGGGCGCCAAACAGGGCCGTCCAGAAGCCGTGGACCTCGAACCCGGGAATGACGCCGGAGGCCATCTTCAGCAGAAACGCGTTGATCACGAAGGTGAAAAGCCCCAGGGAAAGGATATTCAGCGGCAGGGTCAGCAGGAGCAGAAGCGGCCTGAAGAAGGCATTCAGGATGCCCAGAACGGCCGCCGCCAGAAGAGCCGAAAGGAAGTCGCGGACTTCAATGCCGTTTAACAGATAGGCGGCCGCAAGAATCGCCGCCGTCAGAATCAGCCAGCGCAGTAATATTCCTGTCATGACGATCTCCTCGCTGAACAGCCTCGCCTGTTGCCACGGGATCAATCGAACTCGACGAATTGATCTTTTTTAGCGCTGCAGACGGGGCAGTCGTCGGGCAGAACGCCGTCTGCGACGTATCCGCAGACCTTGCAGACGTAATAAACGGTTTCGCGCTCTTCCATGAAGTGATTCATGGCTTCTTTGTACAGTTTGGCGTGAATTTCCTCCACGTCCCGGCTCTGGCTGAAATGCAGGACGGCGGCCTTGTTGCCTTCCGCTTCGGCCTGCTTGACGAACTGGTCATAGGCGACATCCGCCACATGCGTCTCCGCTTCGAAGCTGGCGGCGAGATTCTCTTCCGTGCTTTTGACTTCGCGCAGCAGTTTCAGGGCGCGGCTGCCGTGGATCGATTCGGAAAAGGCGATCACCCGGAACAGCTTGGCCATCTGCGCATATCCTTCCTGGTCCGCTTTTTCCGCGTAGACCTTCAACCGCAGCGCCGCCTTGGCCTCGCCGGTGTAGGCCATGTGAAGAGCTGACTTTGTGTCCATGTTCCCCGTTTCCTTTCGGATATTTTCAGTGGTTCTTTATTCCGGATTGAACACATCTTTGCCGGATCCGCAAATCGGGCAAAGCCAGTCTTCCGGAAGGTCCTCGAAGGCCGTTCCTTTCGGGATATCGCCGTCGGGATCGCCTTTTGCCGGGTTATAAATATAACCGCAGGTGTCGCAGGCATATTTTTGCATGATGAAGCTCCTTTCTCTTTTTTATTCCATTGGAAGGATCAATGTGGTTCATGTAACTTTGCCGCAATCAACCGGCCCAGATCACAGCACTGTGCGAGCACGCCCTGATCTGGCACGTGCCGGGCCTGAATGGGGTTGCCCATGCATTCAGCGTTCAGCTCGGAGAGGATCTCCTGAATCTGACGGGGCGCCTCGCCGCTCCACCCATAGGAACCGAAAGCCGCGCCGAGCAGATTCTTCGGCTTGAGCCCCTTCAGATAGGTCAGAACGTCGGCCATTCCGGGCAGCATGTTGTTGTTGAGCGTCGATGACCCCGCGATCAGCGCCCCGGCATCCAGAAGTTCATAGGCCACGTCGCTCCGGTGACAGGCATCCATGGACATCAGCTTGACCTCGATGCCGCCGGCGAGGAGGCCTTCCGTGATGGCCAGGGCCATCTTTTCCGTGCTGTGCCACATGGTGCCGTAGACGACCACGGCCTTCCGTGCCGGCTTCTGCGCGGCCCATTCGGCATAACGGGTCAAAATTCCCTGAATATCGCTGCGCCACACGGGGCCGTGATCCGGCGCGATAATTTTGAATTTGAGTCCGGCGGCGGCCACGCGCGCCAGTAGTTTGGTGATCAGGGCCGCATAGGGTGTCAGGATGTTGGCAAAGTATGTGGCGGCTTCGTAGCGCAGAATGGCGGGGTCCATCTCGTCGTCGAACCGCCGGGAAGCGGCCAGATGCATTCCGAAGGCATCTTGGGAAAAGAGCACCTGTTCGTCTTCCAGATAACTGAACATGCTGTCCGGCCAGTGCAGCATGCGGGTTTCGAAGAAAGACAGGTTCATATTGCCCAGGCTGAGCCGGTCGCCGTCCTTGAGCGGGATCAACGACAGCTCCCGGCGAAAGATTTCCTGGAGCGTTTTGGCTCCCATAATGGAGGTGTAAACCTTTTCCGGCCTGACCGTGTCGATCACCTCGGGCAGGCAGCCCGAGTGGTCCATTTCGGAGTGATTCGAGATGACATATTGAATGTCGCCGGGATTGATGACCGAGGCAATGCGCGCCATCATTTCGTCCCGGAAGGGAGCCCGGACCGTATCCATGAGCGTCACTTTGTCCGCCAGGATCAGATAGGCATTGTAGGTGCTGCCCCGTTTGGTCATATAGCCGTGAAAGTCCCTGATATTCCAGTCGATGGCGCCGACCCACCAGACACGATCGGTGATCCGGATAGCCTTGAAACTGTCGTTCATCGCGCAACCTCGCTCGTGGTGATTTCGTTTGTATCGCGCGTTCCCTTACCCTTTTTTTGCAATAAAGTCAATGACGACGTGATTTCAATCATCCTGGTTGACATCAGGCATTTCTTATATTATGACACTTGGCGTTCATGGATTTACTCGATGATCACCACAAATCACAAAAGGAGATTTTGCTATGAAAGACGTCGTTATCGTTTCTGCCTGTCGCACTGCCATCGGGGGGTTTGGGGGCACTCTGGTAAACTTGAATACGCCTGTTCTCGGCAGCATTGTCATGAAAGAAGCCGTCAAGCGAGCGGGCATCGATCCGGCAACCATTGATGATGTCCGTTTCGGCTGCTGCATGGAGCCGGTCGACGGCCTGAACTCGGCCCGCGTCGGTGCACTGATGGCCGGCATTCCGGACACGGTCGCGGCGGTGACCGTCAACCGGGTCTGCATCTCGGGCATGGAAGCCGTTTTGTCGGGCATGGCCCTGATCCGGGGCGATATGGCGGATATCATCCTGGCCGGCGGCATGGAACACATGTCCGGCGCCGCTTATTCAGTTCCGGCGGCGCGCTGGGGATGCCGTTTTCAGGACCAGGTGTTTGTGGATAACCTCGTGCATGGCCTTCATGCCGGTTCCCATATGCTGCCGGGCCTCGAGCAGGGTCCGATCAAGGATGGACCGGTGGTCGACAGTTTCCGGGGCAAACCCTACATCATGGGCATTACGGCGGAGCTGGTCGCCTATAAACACAACCTGAGCCGCGAAGAGATCGACGAAGTCGCCTTGCGCAGTCACAACAACGTGGAACGGGCCACGAAAGAAGGTGACTTCAAAGAGGAAATCATTCCCATCGAGCTGCCCCAGAAAAAGGGCAAGCCGCCTGTGATCTTCGACAAGGATGAACATTTCCGTCCGGGGCTGACCCTGGACGATCTCGCCAAGCTGCCGGCCGCGTTTCTGCCGAAGATCGGCAAGGTCACGGCGGGCAATGCCTCGGGCATCAACGACGGCGCCAGCGCCATGGTGCTCATGTCGGCCGAGAAGGCCAAGGAGCTGGGCCTTAAACCCCTGGCCCGCATCAAGGCTTTCGGGCGTGGCGGCTGCCATCCGTCGGTCATGGGGCTAAGCCCGGTGCCGGCGGTCAAGGATCTGCTGGCCAGATCCGGGATGAAGCTCCAGGATTTTGAACTCATCGAACTCAATGAGGCCTTTGCCGCGCAGTATCTGGGTTGTGAGCGGGAACTCGGGCTGAACCGGGAGATTACGAATGTCAATGGTTCCGGATGCGGCCTGGGCCATCCGGTGGGCTCCACGGGATGCCGCATCATGGTCACGCTGCTGCACACGATGAAGAAGCGGGGCAAGACGCTGGGGCTGGCGACGCTTTGCGGCGGCGGCGGGGTGTCATTGGCCTGCGTTCTGGAGATGATATAGTTCGTTACGCAATGAGGCGCCAGGGGAATCCATGCCGAAAAGACGCACCATATTTTTTATTTCCGACCGAACCGCCATTTCTGCGGAGACGCTGGGTCAGAGCCTGCTCACACAGTTTGAGCAGCTCCAGTTCAATCAGGTGACGCTGCCGTTCGTGGATACCTTGGAAAAAGCGCGGTTCGCCGTCATGCAGATCAACAATGCAGAGCAGCAAAGCGGCGTCAAGCCCATTATTTTCAGCACCCTGATCAGCGATGATATCCGGCAGATGATCATGACGAGCAAGGGGGTGGTCTTTGATTTCTTCGATACCTATATGGGCAGCCTGGAAGAGGAACTCCGCACGTCATCTTCACACACCATTGGCCGCTATCACGGCCTTGTGGACGATACCGTGTACAACTTCCGTATCGACGCCGTGAATTATGCCATGTGCAATGACGATGGCGCATCCACCAAGGACTACGACCAGGCCGAT
>CAYXQK010000053.1:0-6546 GCA_964467445.1 uncultured Syntrophaceae bacterium | reverse complement strand
GTCCCACTGTCTATCCGTAAGCTTTTTTTCAAGTTCCTCCTGATGCTCTTCTATCATGCAGGGGCGAGGCGGCGACTCATTGCACTGCATAACCTCCGTTGCGCTTTTCCGGAAAAAGATATGGAGGAACTAATCAGGATCGCCAAGGGCGTCTATCGGAATCTGGCCATTACCATGGCAGAGTTCTTCAGTATGCCGTCCATCACCCGTGAGAACCTCCACGAATGGGTGGAACTGGAAGGACTGGAGCACTATGAAGAGGGGATTGCCCAAGGCAAGGGGCTTCTCTCCATTGCTGCCCATTTTGGCAACTGGGAGTTGATGCCTGTTACCACTCCCCTGTTTCTCAAGCCCCTTCATATCATCTACCGGCCATTGGACAACCCTGTCCTCGAAAACATAACCAAATATGTGCGAACGATCCACGGCAATGTCATGATCCCGAAAGGGGGCACCGGCAAACGGATCAGGGAACTGCTCGGGCAAAATGAATTTATTGGGATCATGAGTGATCAGAACGTATCCGTTCAGGAGGGGGTCTTTGTCGATTTCTTCGGACGCCCGGCCTGCACCGGGGTGGCTCTCGCCGCTCTGGCCCTGCAGTCGGGGGCGCCGGTTCTTCCAGGTTTTATGGCGCGGCAGAAATCGGGAAAATACAAGTTAATCTTGAAACCCCTGGTCAAAATTTCCAGAACGGGGGACTACGAGGCGGATCTCCGGGAGAATACCCAGCGTTTCACCAAAGTCGTGGAAGAGATCGTACGGGAGTACCCGGATCAGTGGTTCTGGATCCACCACCGCTGGAAGACGAAAAAGTGGCAGATCGAGCTATAATAGGTCATGGTACTGCGCGTCGGGGTATCCACAAAACGGCCGCTGAATCAAGCGAATAATATCCTGATCCGGGTAAGGCAGTACGGATTCTGTAGAACTGTCAGAAACTACAGTGCTTCCTGCAGGAGATTGCCATCTTGGGAGCATATAATACCTTCTCAAGCAATAAAGGACGCAAGAACCGGATGAACCAAAAACAAGGGGTTATTATTCGCGAGGTCTATTTTCGCGAGGTGGTTCTTTTCATCAGGAGCGGGGAGGGTTCTGTAATCTTTTCATCATAGGGATGCGTGCTTTTGCGGTACAGTTTTTTCAGGCGTTTGACGTATTCACGCGTTTCCGGATAAGGCGGCACCCCCAGATAACGGTCTACGGCTTTTTCTCCTGCATTGTACGCGGCTGTCACAAGCTCTATGTCCCCGCGATAGTAGGAAAACAACCATCTCAGGTATCTGATTCCACCCTTGATGTTCTGGGAGGCATCGAACGCATTTTTTACGTTGAAACGCTCGGCGGTGGCCGGGATAAGCTGCATCAGCCCCATCGCACTTTTTGGCGACTGTGCTTTTGTTTCGAAGTTGGACTCCACGGTTATGATGGAAAGCACGAATTTCGGATCGATATCATACCAGTCTGATATTTTACTTGCCAAATCTATGATCCACGATTTGTTGCTGGGTAGGGATTCAAGATAAAGATCAATGGGTGCAGGATGTTCGGCTGGTTCAAATACGGGAGGCGGCCGCTTGTCAGGCAGTGTTTCCGACATGACACACGCAGGCAGTTGCTGGGATGTGAAGTTGATGGTCTCCAGCATGTCGAAAGCCTTGCGGTGGCCCTGATGGCTGGCCATTGAAAAAAGTGATGCGGCAAATGCCCTGTTTTCCGGCACGCCCTTGCCGAAGGCGTACAGCATTCCGAGTCTGTACTGCGCTTCGGTGCTTCCCAACCTGGACGCTTCGCAATATATGACTGCCGCCTGCCAGTAGTCATCGTGGCTCTCGGCAGAGGCTTCGTAGTTTGCGGCCTTCAGCAGGAGTGCGTTTAGCTTAGGACCTCCTTCGCTCGCCCCGGACGATCCCGAGCCTGATGCGGCTGCAGAGGTCATGAAAGAAACCATCAAGCAGCACAGAAGGATTCTGATAGTTTTACGCCACATCGAACCTCATCCCTTGAGATATATAACTGACCATGATGAAATTTATCTTTTCCGTGGGCGCAAGTATACAAAAAATCGATTTGTGTCAACCATAATTAACCGGCACAGGTTGCCGTTGATCATCAAATGATGAGGGGCTCGCTCGATATCTGCTGTCCCGAAAGGGCCTGGTTTTTAAAGTTTCCATTTTGTTCACGGTTCGCTGGCGATTTCTATTTTGACCGTTACAATCCCGTCCGGAACATCACGGGGGCCCTTTTCCACTTTAACCCTGCCGATCGCTTCGATTCGATCCAGAAATACAGCGAGATTCTGCGCCGCCACTTCTGCCTTCAGAAATACTCCTGCATCCCGACGCTGCCTCTCGATGATCCGGCCGTTGGCCTGGTCGAGGCGCGCTTCGACTGCCCGGACGGCGATGTGCACATCCTTCACATGAATCGTCAGGTCAACGGCGGGCCGCTGAGCAGCGGCATCCGTTCCCTGCGATGTGGCGGGCACGGCGCCCATGGCGGCCATTTTTCCCTTTCTGGCGGGTTCGGGCGGGGGCGTTTCAAAAGACCGGTCCGCCTCCTGCCTTCCGGCTTTGTCCTGCGCTTTGCTCAACGCCTCTGCGCGCAGCGTCAGCCTCTCGGTTTCCCTGGCTGCGATGGCCGGGACGGCCGATTTCGCCACTGGCGCCCGCTCTTGCTGCAATGACGGTGTCGGGCCGGCCGCCTGGTCGGTTTTCGCGCCATTGTCAATCGGCGAGGCCGCAAATCCCTGCTTCTTTCTTTCGGGAAGGTCTGCCGCAGGTGTTCTCATCACCGGTGTGGCGGCGGCAGGCGCCACGGGAGCTTTGCGGGATTCAGCCGTGGCCTGGTCCTTTGCGGGCTCGGTCAGGGTGATCGCGGGCGGCGTCAGGTCTTTCCATTCCGGCATGACCGTCCGGTAGATGGAGAAGGCCATGACGGCGACCAGGAGCGTGGCGAAGGCCTGGAGTGGGACTTTGATGTAAAGCGGGTAGAAGAGTTTCCGCAGGATCCCCTGTTTATGCGCGGCCTCTTCCCTGACCCGGGACATAATCCTCTGCTCGAAGAAGGGCGGTGGTTCCACCTCTGTGAGGTCCTGTACGATCTCCTCCGTCTTCTTGAGGGCCTCATAAGCACGGCTGCAGCGGGGACAGGAGGCGAGGTGCCCCTCGATGTTTTTTTTCTCTTCCGGGGAAAGGAGGTTCTCCAGATAAGCCGGAAGCAGGTTTTCGATCTCGTTGCAGTTCATGTCAGATCACCGAATACTTTCAGCAGGCCGTCTTTCAGGACGTTTCTGGCGCGGAAGATCCGCGACTTGACGGTTCCCTCGGGAAGTTTCAGCATCGCCCCGATCTCTTCGTAGGAAAATCCCTGAATGTCCCTGAGCACGAGGACTTCCCGCTGCTCGTCTTCGAGGGCGCTGATGCATTCCTGAACCTTTGACTCCCTTTCCCGCTTTTCGATCTGTTCGATGACCGACGCCTCCCGGCAAGAGGACTCATTCAGGAGACGTCCATCTGCCGATATCGCAGAATCGTCGAAAGAAGCCCCCTCGTTGCGCGAGCGGGCGGCCCTCTGCGCCATGTGGCTTTTAGCGTGATTGAGGACAATCCCGCAGAGCCAGGTGGAGAACCGGGCGTCCCCCCGGAATTTTCCGATTGCCCGCCAGGCGGCCAGGAAGGCCTCCTGCACCACGTCACAGGCCTCGTCATAATCACCGATCATGCGGTACGCGATGTTGAGCATCTTTTTCTGGTGTCTCCTGACCAGGAATGCGAATGCGTCGGTCTCGCCCCGCTGGCAGCGTGCGACAAAACCGGCGTCATCATCCACGATGGTCCGGCTTTGTGCGTCCACTGGATCAGGGTTCTCCGGCAAGGTTTTTCCTCCTGTCAAGGCGTGCGAAGCAAGGCGGTCTCGCAAAGAAACATCGCATGTTCAAAGTACCACGTTGCTTCGCTGCGCGCAATGACAGAAAACCCGTCGTTGCCATTTTCGCCTTGTCAGCGCCGAAAGCTCAGTGGAGGCGGCGGGGCGTAGCCGTCATTGTCCCACAGACGGTTGTGCGGGCGGTGGTAAGGCCTGGTGCATGCAATCACACCCAGCTTGCAGAGCGTTGAGCGCCATTCGTACTTCAGATAGATGGTCTCCGCCGCCCGTTTCTCAGGCTCAAAGGCCACGATCTGCGAGGGTGAATATTCGTCCCGGCCATAGCCGGTGCCGGCGCTCTCCAACGCCTGTTCAGACCGCGCGGCATTTTTCTTCATGCGCTCGCCGGAGGCCGAAGGCGCTGCCTGATCGGCCTGCGCTTTGTCGGCGGAACCGGCCGCTTTCCCTTCCTGGTCGCGTCGATAGGATGGGGTTGTCTGGGGCAGTGGGATCGGCAGCCTGCAGCGCCGCACCTCCGGATAGACCGCCACGGCGATCACCCCCATGGCGCTTTTATCACCAAAGGCCGTGGCATAGGAGTCCGGCACATCGGTGAAGTAAAATCGGTTGATGCGATCCTGGGTTGTCCGCCAGCCCGCGAATTCTCCCGCACCGTAGGGTTCCAGAATATACATGCGCTCGCTGTTGGTCAGCCAGGATTTCGTGCCGCTGATGATGTTCCGGCCATCCACCGCAATGACCAGACCGACCCGCCGGTTAAGGCGGTTTTTCACTTCGATGCGGTAGTGGTCGCCTTTGATCGCCTCGGCATACACCTTACGCACGTCGCTGCTCGTCTTCACGGGATAGATCGGCAGCATCCGGCCGTTATCGCTGACGATGCGCACTTCCACAGCGTTGCCCACGATCCCTGCCCATGCGCTTGCCGTACAAAACACGATGGCCAGAATAATGATTGCGATTGTTTTCATGATCCGTTCCTCCTTCAAAGTTGTTTTTGTATCTTTAGACAGGCGAAAGCGCAAAAAAGTTCCCGAAAAGTTGACGACTTCATAAAAAAAGTCCATTTTCCCCTTCCATACCCCCACCCGAACCCTCCCCCGTCAAGGGGGAGGGAATTCTTGACATTTTGGAGATCGTCCATACATTGGAATCAAGGCATACACGGGAGGTTAAAATATGAACAGCAGAACAATGCTCAAGTTATTGATATATATCATATTGTCTCTCTTTATCTTCGGTTGTCAGGTAAAAGAAACCGAGCGAAGGAAGGAGGTCGGGGTAAAGATGTCGGAAAATAGTGCAACAACCGGGACGGCCTTTGCAACAGCCACATTTGCCGGAGGTTGTTTCTGGTGCGTCCAGGGTGCGTTCGCGAAGGAGCCGGGCGTCGTAAAGGCCACATCCGGTTATACAGGCGGATCCGGGGAGAATCCGACGTATGAAAACTATATGAAGTCGGGACATATTGAAGCCGTTCAGGTACTTTATGATTCTGCAAAAGTTTCCTATGAACAATTGCTGGACGTGTTCTGGAGACAGATCGATCCCACCGATGCGGGTGGACAGTTTGCCGATCGCGGGCCTCACTATCGAAGCGTCATTTTTTATCATGACGATCAGCAGAGGCGCCTGGCCGAAAAGTCGAAGGACGACCTCGCGAAGTCCGGGCGGTTCAGCAAGCCGGTCGTGACGGAAATCATCAAGTTTACACGGTTCTTTGAAGCGGAAGGCTATCACCAGGATTACGACCGGAAAAATCCCTTGCAATACAGGGACTACAGGCAGGGGTCGGGCCGTGAGCAGTATCTGCAAAGAGTATGGGGAAATGAACGCAGCGAGGTCGGACCGCTTTTGCGACAGCCGTATAAAAAGGCGGATGCTCAGACCCTGAAGAAAACACTGACCCCGATCCAGTATGAAGTCACGCAGAAGGACGGCACTGAACCGCCCTTTCAGAACCCATACTCGGATAATAAAAAAGAGGGCATTTACGTGGATGTGGTCAGCGGTGAGCCGCTTTTCAGTTCACTGGATAAATACGATTCCGGTACGGGGTGGCCCAGCTTCACGAGGCCCCTCGAGCCCGAAAATATTCTGGAAAAAAAGGACAATCGTTTATTCATGGCGCGCACGGAAGTCAGGAGCAGGCACGCCGATTCGCATCTCGGGCATGTTTTCCCGGATGGTCCCAAGCCAACGGGACTGCGCTATTGCATGAATTCGGCGTCCCTGAGATTCATTCCCAGGGAGGATCTCGAAAAAGAAGGCTATGGCCAGTATCTGAAATTGTTCCAGAAATGATGCGGTGCCCTGAAAGAATCAGCCGTTGATGCGTGCTTTGAAATACTCGGCGTGATCGCTGCTGACTGCTCGCTTATACCTACTAAATGATTTTGAAAATTCTAACTGTTGATGATTACGGATCGAACTATTCAATTTAAATCGTCCTCCAGCGCGAGAGTTATTCCTGAATTGAGAATAGAAAAATGACAGGACTATAACTTAGCATAATTATGGCACTTTTTTATTTACTTATCCGATTAGGCTGATAAACAAAATGAAATAAAAATATTGAGATAAACGATAAGGAACCAAAAATCAAAAAGGCTGGTGTGTAGGTGCCCATTATGTCGAATATTTTCCCCGCCA
>CAYXQK010000052.1:0-5695 GCA_964467445.1 uncultured Syntrophaceae bacterium | reverse complement strand
AGACTTTTCGAGGCAATTTCCAGGTTGTCGCGCGTCACAACAGCCCGGGCGTTTCCGGTTTTGACAAGATCCTTAAAATCGGGCATGTACGGATACTTGGTGACGGCCACGTTTTCCAGGAAGGCGTCTCTGGACTCGGCGGCGCGCAGGATCTCCGGCTGGCTTGCATCGAGCCCCTCCGTTTTGACATAGAGCCCGCCGATCTCGAAGGCCGCGTAACTGCCGTCAAAACCGATCGTGCCGCCGTCGTCGCCGATCATTTCGGAGCTTTCGCGCGGCAGCTTGGCAAATTTGCGGCACAGCGTCGTCGTTTTCCCGGTGGCCGTGAGTCCCGAAACGGCAGTGACCACTTCCCGCAACTCCGGCCGCTCGGTATTTTCATCATAAATCCAGAGATAATCCCGCCTGGCGCCGGCGTGCAGGAAGATCCCCGTTTTGTCGATGGCCTTGATGCGCCAGTCCTCGAACTGGAAAACACCCTTCTTCCCTTCGCCGAGATAGATCGTATTGCGGCAGATCTTCACCTGATCGCCGCGCCGGTCTCCCATGAAGAGGCGGATCGTGATGTCCTTATCCTTGAGTTTCTTTGTTTTGCTGGCTTCAAAGTGTTCATCGGTAAAATAAATAATCGTATAGGTGGGATCAGCGACAACGCGGGCCTCCGGCCGGTCAAGGAGCAGTTTCAGGCCGTAGGCAACCTGCGCATAGGTCTCGGGAAGCAGGAAACGGACGGTCACCCCGTCCAGGCCGTCGCCGACGATCGTATCCAGGGAAACGACGCGCTCCTTGCTGAGGACTTCAACGGCCTGCCTTGCCAGCCTTTCTTCGGGCTCTCCGAAGGGATGGTCGACGCTGTTTCGGGTATGGGGGGCCGAGCGGTTCATCGGTTCGGAGTCGGCCGCCACGGAGCCGAACTGGGTCTGAATGACTCCGTCCTGCCTCAGAGCAACGCATTTTAACTCTTCCAGAGACAGGCCTTCGATGAGGCGATTGTCCCGCCGGGCCTCTTCATAGATCCGCTTTGCGGTCGATTTGAAAATACTCATGCTTTTTGTCCTCGAAAAACAGTGAATAAATATGATCGCGTGGGACTTATGGCAATAACATCCTGATCAGCCCCAGAATGATCGAGCGGAAAAAGGCAATCAGCGGATTCAGTGCCCCCAAAAACAGCAGGCCGATGATGATAAAGAATCCGTAAGGTTCAAGCCGGGAAAAGGAATATCGCAGTCTCTCCGGCAGAAACCCCATCAGGATTTTCGACCCGTCCAGGGGCGGGATCGGGATCAGATTGAAGGCGGCCAGGATGATGTTGATCTGGGCCAGATAGCTGAGCAGCGTCGCCGTCACCTCTCCCGGCGCAGGCGTGAGCAGCCGGTACAGAAAAAAAGCCAGGAAGGCCAGCAGCATGTTCGTAATGATGCCCGCTGATGAAACGAGGATGAGCCCTTTCTTCTGATCCCGGATGTAGCTGAAGTTCACCGGCACCGGCCTGGCCCAGCCAAAGCCAAAAAGAAACAGCATGATCGTCCCGATGGGGTCGAGGTGCCTCAGGGGATTGAGGCTCAGGCGACCCTGCCATTTGGCCGTCGGATCGCCCATGCGCCAAGCCACCCATCCGTGGGCCAGCTCGTGCAGGACGACGGAATACATTAGCGGAATGGCCAGCAGGATAAACGCCAGCGGATCGTTGAGCAGCAGGTTGAGCAGTCCCATAGTGATATTCTTTCCCTGTTCCTGGTTTTATAAGTGGCAGTTTCGCAGAGCCCGGCGCTTCTGTCAATCTTATTCAACCGTCGCGAAGCTGGCCTCCGCGACCCCTTCCAGCAGTTGCAGCGACTTGATGCGGACGGTGAAAAACTCGGCTTCTGGGTCCTCCGCCAGGACATCCAGGTGCGGATGCCGCTCCAGGAGCAGCGCCCTGATCATGTCCCGTTTTTTCTGATCTTTCACTTCCTCAAACAGGCCATTGACCGTCAGGGCCCTGGTCTGGGGCCGCTTTTCTCCGCGATCCTCCTCGCGCGTGTCAATGAGGAGACTCACCGCGGGATTGGCCCTCAGGTTCCGGTATTTTTTTGTTTTCCTGAAGGTGACCATGTACATCTCGCGGCAATCCGCATCCGTAACATAAGACATGAGAGAACAGTGGGGCTGATCGCCCGAAACCGTCGCCAGGACACAGACATTCTGGGATCTGACCAGGGCTTTCATCTTTTCCAGCATCATTCAGTCTCCTTGGCATCCTCTCTCCCCTCGCGGGAGAGGACCGGGGTAATGGAAATTATTGTGTCATAAAACATAATCGCACCATTTTGGCAATATGATTTGAACTTTTCCGGCGGTCCATGTAAACATCCCCCTATGAAAAAAACGGAACTCCCGATTGCAAAAGCGCTGCTCGCCTGGTACGGCCGGCGCCGGCGCATATTGCCCTGGCGAGAGCATCCCGATCCCTACCGGATCTGGATCTCGGAAATCATGCTCCAGCAGACGCAGGTGGATACGGTCATCCCCTATTACCACCGGTTTCTGAAACGGTTCCCCGACGTGGCCGCACTGGCTGCGGCGCCGCTGGACGACGTGCTTAAGGCCTGGGAAAATCTGGGCTATTATGCCCGGGCGCGTCATCTGCACAAGGCCGCGCGGATTTTGGTCGAAAAATTCAACGGTGTCCTTCCGGATGCCTGGGAGGCGATCATCACGCTGCCCGGCATCGGCCCCTACACGGCCGGCGCCATCCTGAGCATCGCCTTCGGAAAACCCGTGCCCGCCGTGGACGGCAACGCAAACCGCGTCCTGAGCCGGCTTTACGCTGTCCGTGAGCCTGTGGACCAGCGGGATACGCAAAAAAGGCTCCTTGCCCTGGCCGCATCCCTGATCCCGGAAACTGCGCCGGGATCGTTCAATCAGGCCGTGATGGATCTGGGCGCCATGATCTGCACCCCGAAATTGCCCGCCTGTGCGGACTGCCCCCTGCGGACACCCTGCAAGGCCCGACAGGACGGCCTGCAGGATCTGCTTCCGATGTCTGAAAAGAAACCGGCAACGCCGCATGAGCGCGTCACCGCCGCCGTCATCTTCAACCGGCAGGGGCAGGCGCTGATTGTCCGGCGACCCGACCGGGGGCTGCTGGGGTCGCTCTGGAAATTCCCCGGCGGCATCGTGGGGAAAAAGGAAACGCTCGAAGAAGGGCTCGCGCGCACGGTTCGGGAAGAGTTGGGTGTCCGGATCCGGGTCGGCAGGCCGCTTGCATCCGTCAATCATGCCTACACGCATTTCCGGATCACCCTCACCGCCTTCCGCTGTTTCCGCCACTCCGGACGGCCCCGTGCGCTCGCCTGTCAGGAGTGGCGCTGGGCCTCGCGGGAGGATCTCGAAAAGCTGACGTTCTCCAAAGCCGATCGCACCGTGATCTCGATGATAAAAGTGTTTTTCTGAAGAAATGCAATGGGATGGCAATGCTGTATCAAGAGAAAAGGATCGCAATCGCTCCGAACAGGTGGAAAGCTTTGCATTATCGGTGAAAAATGGTTCGTAAGCGGCGAATCAAAGATTTTTCGACTTTCCGGAAATTAGATTAAGTTATTGATTTTAATCATATATAAGCGGAGGATATAAAGATTATCCGCCCGCAGGTTCCGTAGTCCCTATATGTTCGCCGGTGCCTTTTTGACCTGAAGGAACTTCTCCATGTCTATTTTATACTTCCTGAAAATGTCAAACAGGGCATCCCCCCTCTTGACGACTCCATTGATCTCACTGATGTTTTCCGTTACGGGCTGAATCGCGGCTGCTTTCAGCCCGGCAGGGGCATGCAGATAGCTTCCTATCAGGATCATGGACACCAGCGAGACCACAACGGCAACATATAACAGTCGCATCAAAAAATCCTCTCTGCAAAGTCCACAAGGTGTTGCGTTTTGCGGGACCGACTATAGGAAAGAACCTTTTGTATGTCAACCTTATTATTTCGCGCCGGGTTAACATTCACGTCACCGGCTTCCAAAATCACTGAAGGCTTGTCTTTTTCACCAAATTCGGCTATATTTTCGCCATCGAGAGATCGTTATCCTAAAAAAGGAGTCCGATATGTCCCGGGAAAAAATTCCTGTCACAACGGCCCTGCTGTCTCTGAAAAAGCATCAGGTAACCTTCATCCCCCGACCCTATAAATATGAAGAACGTGGCGGCACCCGTGTATCGGCGCGGGAGTTGGGGGTTCCTGAGCATGAAGTCATCAAGACACTGGTCATGGAAGACGAACACAGGGCGCCGCTGATGATCCTGATGCATGGCGACAAGGAGGTCTCCACCAAGACCCTGGCCCGGCTCCTGGGGGTCAAGACCGTTCATCCCTGTGACCCGAAAACTGTCGAGAAGCATACAGGTTACAGGGTGGGCGGCACATCGCCCTTCGGTACGAAAAAGGTGATCCCCCTATACATGGAAGAGACCATCGCCAGCCTGCCCCGCATCCTGATTAATGCGGGCAGCCGGGGCCTCCTGGCGGAGATGTCGCCGTCCGAACTGATCCGGGTTCTGCAGCCCGTTCCTGTGGCCGTGGGTGTCCAATCCTGACGGCTTCGAAAAAACAAAAGGCCCATGGACACTTGACGTAATTCTCAATCGTCATTATAATCGATTATAAGAAGATAGCTGTTTTTATCCCGGCAGAGAACCTTAAAAGATGACACAGCTTGTAAAGGCTGCAAACCCTCGGATGATGAAAAGAGATGCGATTGTGACTCCCGATCAAATGATTATCCGCTGTCTTAACTGCGGAACCAAAAATCGTATTCCCAAGCAACGCCTTCAGGACAAGCCGAGCTGCGGTCACTGCAAGTCTCCTTTGGATGAAATGATCATCCGCTGTCTTAACTGCGGAACCAAAAACCGCATGCCCGAGGACCGGATCAACGACCAGCCCAAATGCGGCAAATGCGGCTCCCCGCTGGTGAATCAAAGTGAACAGGGGCACCCCGTGGATGTGACGGATGCAACCTTTTCCAAGGAAGTTATTTCCTCTGCCACTTCGGTCCTCGTGGATTGCTGGGCGCCATGGTGCGCCCCCTGCCGGACAGTGGCCCCCATTCTCGACGAGCTGGCCCAAAAATATGCCGGTGGCGTAAAGATTGCGAAACTCAACGTGGATGAAAATCCCATGATCGCTTCCCAATATACAATCCAGAGCATTCCCACCATGCTGCTGTTCAGGGACGGCAAAATGATCAACCGGCTGGTCGGCGCCCTCCCCAAAGAAGAAATCGAAAAGCACCTGCTGGCGATCATGAAAACAAATTAACGTTTGACGATGAACCCTTTGGCCGAAAACATACAGCGGACGCCCGACTCAGGTTCCGATGAGGATTTTGAAAACTGCAAGGGACAGTGCGGATATACCATCTGGTGCCGCGCCTGTATGGAAGAAAGAAAAAAACTGCAGAGGGAAGCCGAACGGAAGGAGAAAGATCATGCCGACAAGCAATACGCCTGAGATACCGGATAACACATGGAAATGCAGCAACTGCGGGAATACCATCCAGGCACAGGTCCCTCCTCAGGCCTGTCCGGTCTGTTCCAAGAAATGCGAATTTTTGAACGTGACCTGCTATCAGCCCGATTGCGGGTTCACGGGTATGGACAATCGGCTGAAATGAAAGATAAGGCAGATAAGGGCCAGTTGATCTATCACGGC
>CAYXQK010000051.1:0-3820 GCA_964467445.1 uncultured Syntrophaceae bacterium | reverse complement strand
CCGTTTGGCCTGACGGGACACCGCATTGAGCTGGCTTTTAACTTCGCGCGTAATGTCATGGACCCGCACCAGATTCTGCTGCGTCTGATCCATTCTCCGCACCGCCGCTTCCTTGCGGCTCTTATACTTGGAGATGCCCGCCGCCTCCTCGATAAATTGTCTTCGTTCCTCGGGTTTTGCTTCCACCAGCGTCGCAACGCTGTTCTGCTCCACGAGCGAATAGGACCTGGCGCCGACGCCGGTTCCCATGAAAAACTCTTTGACATCCAACAGACGGCAGGGAATTTTATTCAGGGCATATTCGCTCTCCCCGTCCCGGAAGATCTTGCGGGAAACCATGACCTCGCTGCATTCCGAGTATGCACCGGGAAAGCCGCTCCCATCCGCCGTCAGGATGATGGAGACTTCCGCCATCCCGACTGCTTCGGACCCCTGAGCGCCATTAAAGATGACATCTTCCATCTTTTTGCCGCGCAGGGTTTTAACGCGCTGTTCGCCCATCACCCAGCGGAGGGCATCGACGATATTGCTTTTCCCGCAACCGTTGGGGCCGACGACACCGGTAATCCCGTTAGAAAACTCCAGGACCACTTTCTCCCGGAAAGTTTTAAAACCAGTAATTTCAAGACTTTTCAATTTCATCGGGGGTGCGCTTTCCATTGCCTGAACATTTTCGGTGTACTTAACAGATAAAATCGGATTTGTAAAGAAAAAATACAACAGAATGTATCCATATTTTTCTGAACCACAACATATTGTGTCGAAATAGGAGCGAGTTGAAAAAAAGATGTTTTACCGCACAAGTAATGGTATGAACTCCTTGCGTAACCGCGGAAAAATGGTTCGCAAGCGGCGAATCAAATGTTTTCCGCATATGAAAACACGCGAAGGAACATAGAGACACCTTTGCATAACTGTATAAAACCGGCAATTTTGTCATTCCGGCGAAAGCCGGAATCCAGCATTATCAAGTATTTAATAGATTCCGGGTCAAGCCCGGAATGACGAACAGAGGAGTTATGCAAAGGTCTCATAGAAAGAAAAGGGGGAAATCATGGCAGACGACCCGTGGAGCGTCGTTTTTACAGCATCGGGAATGGCGCAGGCCAATATCATAACCGGCCGACTGGAGACGGAAGGCATCCCCACCCGACTCAAATACGAGGCGGCCGGAGCCATCTATGGCATCACCATCAATGGTCTGGGGGAAGTAAAAGTTCTCGTTCCGGCGGAGGAGCTCGCCAGGGCCGGCGACATTCTGGCCCAATCCTATGACGAGAAGGATCTGGACTGGGAGGAAACTAAAATTCGCGATTAAAAAATGCCGCGCTCGCAATATGAGCGGATAACGACGGCTGCGTAAAAAGCTCCGCAGGCAAGGCGCGCAAATCAAGAGGAACGAGGCGTACTCTTACGTACGCCGCAATGACGAAAGATGCCGCGCAACGCAGCATCCGGACTTTTTACGCAGCCGTCAAAAAATGCCCTCCAGTGGCGTCCTGCACCGTGAACAGGCCGAACCATCCAGATTCATCTGTTCGATATGAAAACCGTAGCGGCCGATCAGGAGCTGGCCGCAGTGGAAACAGAAGGTTTTTTCTCCTTCATCTCCCGGAATATTGCCGCTGTAAACATATTTCAGCCCGCATGCCCTTCCGATTTCCGCCGCCCGGCGAATCGCCGCCACCGGCGTTACGGTGTGATGCGACATCTTGTAACGGGGATGAAACCGGCTGATATGCCAGGGCGTTTCCGAACCCAGTGAAAAAATGAAGGAGGCGATGTCATGGAGCTCCTCCTCGCCGTCATTCAACCCGGGGATTAACAGCGTGGTCACCTCCACCCAGATTCCCAGATCCTTCATCTTTCTTAAACTCTCGAGCACCGGATCGAGACGGGCGCCGCATCTCTTTCGGTAGAAATCATCCCGGAAGGACTTGAGATCCACATTGGCGGCCTGCAGGTAGGGTGAAATGGTCTCGAGTGCTTTGGCCGTCATGAAGCCGTTGGTGACAAACACATTTTTCAATCCCTGCTCACGGGCCAGACGGGCCGTATCGTACGCATATTCAAAATAAATGGTCGGTTCTGTGTAGGTGTACGAAATCGTTCTGGATCCTGTCCGGACGGCCCTCTCCACAATTGCGGCGGGAGCGGTCGGCTTCCCCGGTATCTCCAGCCCCTCCCGCGGCAATTGGGAAATGTCGTGATTCTGGCAGAATTCACAGGAGAAGTTACAGCCTGCCGTGGCGATGGAAAAGGATTTCGACGCCGGATAGACGTGAAAAAGCGGTTTTTTTTCAATCGGGTCGACATTTTCGGCGATCAACTGCCCGTAAGTCAGTGTGTAAAGAACCCCCTCACGGTTCTCCCGGACGCCGCAGATCCCGCGTTTCGCCGGATTGATGCGGCATTGATGGGCACAGAGATGACACCACACCCCCTGATCCGTTAATCTCTCATACAGCATGGCCTCCCGCATCATCTCGTTCCCCTGACGGCGCCAGGCACCGGCTGGCGGTTTTTGGCGGTCATCTTGACGCTCTGACGGACAGGCTCTTGAATCGTCGCATAGGTGAACGTCACCGGGAAAGAGAGGCCGAAGAAGGCCCCGAAAGGATTTTTCATAACCGGAATCGCCTCTTCGAGCTTTCGGGCAAAGCCATAGCTGCCCTCGGGAAGAAAAATAACGCTTCCCCAGCGAATGCGGATGCCCTGGAGATTGCTCCGGATCATGGCGTTCAATTCACCGATATGAAAGAAGCGGGCGTGGTTATAGATGGACGGTCGTTTTGCGCCAAGGATTCTCCGGGACAGCCCCAGGCAGGAATATTTATTCAGCACGCCGAGAAAAACGCGACCGCGACAGACCCGGATCGCTTCGGCGATGGCCGCCTCCGGGTCATCGGTAAACTCCAGCGACGTGATCAGGGTCACGATATCAAACTCATTGTCGGAAAATGGAAGGTCCTCAGCGCATCCCAGATGGAAGTCGGCCCGGTTTCCGAGCTTTTCTGCGGCCAGTTTCAACATGGCGGGCGACGGATCGATGCCCGTGACATCACAGCCCTTTCTGCGGAACAGAAGCAGATGATCTCCCGTGCCGCAGCCGACGTCCAGAACGCGCTCTCCGCCCCGGGGGGCGACCAGATCCAGAATCAGGCTCTTTTCGCGCCCGTCGATGTAGCGGCCTGCCGGCGTCTGCAGCCAGTTGTCATAGCTTGCGGCGATTTCTTCATTGAAAACGATGGGCTTGTCTTTCATCAAAATCCCGATCCCCTAAAGAAGCACCACCATGGAGCCCTCATCCCTAAGCAATGAGCACTTTTCACCCGCCGATGGTCGCCATCTCCTTCATGCATTTCCGGAGATGGCGTTCCTCTTTGATCATCGTGTGTCCCCGTGGCTTCCTGGCAATCGCCTGCTTGATGAGGTCTTCCAGTTCCCCGTCGCTGCAGCCGTCGCGCAGGGGACCTTTCAAATCCACTTCCTCATCCAGCAGCAGGCAGGCCCGCAGGTGTCCGTCGGCCGTCAGCCGCAGCCGGTTGCAGGCATGGCAGAAATGCCGGCTCACAGGACTGATGAAACCGATGCTTCCCTGGCCCCCGGCTATCCTGTACAGACGAGCCGGACCGTCAACTTTATTCGTCTGGCCGTTCACTGCCGTCAGGGGATAAGCTTGACGGAGGATGTCCATGACCACATCGTTGGACAGATAATTGCTGTGATTATCGCCGCCGGCATGACCGAGGGGCATCAATTCAATAAAGCGGATCTGGTAGGGCTTATCGATGGTGTGCGCGGCAAAGGTCAGGATTTC
>CAYXQK010000050.1:0-16331 GCA_964467445.1 uncultured Syntrophaceae bacterium | reverse complement strand
GGCGACCTGCGGATTCGAAGTCCGATGCTCTATCCAACTGAGCTACGGGCGCGTATGTGGGGTGGATGAAGGGATTTGAACCCTCGGCCCCCAGGGCCACAACCTGGTGCTCTAACCAACTGAGCTACACCCACCACATATTTCTATTATATAGATTTGCGCTTAAATATGCAAACTTAAAAATTCTCTATGGCGCGCCTGGAGGGACTCGAACCCCCAACCTACGGCTTAGAAGGCCGTTGCTCTATCCTGCTGAGCTACAGGCGCACAGGTTGCATAAATATCATTAATTTGCTGTTATGTCAAACAGTTAGAGATTTTTTACCGGCACAAGCGCCTGATACAGGGAAACATATTGTTCAGTTACCGATTCTAAAGAGAATTTTTCTACCGCAGTTTTTCGAGCTTGCACGCCGAGTGCCTTTGCCAGGTCTTTATCCTGTAAAATTTTCTTCATCGCCTGATACAGTTGACCCGCATTGTCCGGCTCTACCAGGATGCCGTTGACGCCATCCTGCACCAGGTCAACAGTGCCGCCGACCCGTGTCGCGACAACCGGGAGGCCGCAGGCCATAGCCTCAAGCAGCACATTGGAGAGCCCTTCGGAGAATGACGGGAGCACAAACAGGGTGGCCTGCTGCAGATGCGGCCTGATATCCGCTGTTTCGCCGCAAAAACGTATCGAATCCGCGCGGCCTGTATCACGGGCAAGCTTTGTCAATTTCTCCCTGTCAGGCCCGTCGCCGATAATGGCGAGATGGGCTGCGACGCCCGCATCGTTTAGCTGCTTAAATGCCTCAAGCAGGACATGTACGCCCTTCATGCGGTCTAGCCTTCCGACAAAAACGACAGTTAACGGCCCTTCTGCGCGCGGCAGCGGCTTGAAATAGCTGCTGTCCACGCCGTTCGGTATCTGCAGCACCTGTTCCGGCAGAAAGCCCGCCTGCAATGCTTCCCTGGCTGATTGTGAACACACGCAGATGAGCCGGTCGGCCCGGGGGGTCTGGCGCAGCAGAAAGCCTCCACCGAAAAGGTTTTTCATCATCCTGAAATCACTGATCGGGCCGGTTGCGCCGACTTTTATAATCACCTTTTTTTTGAAAAGTGCTTTCATCAGTATGGCGGCAAGGGAGTGAAAGCCCTGCAGCAGGTGGCAGTGGATAATATCGTAGCTCCGGCGCTTCTTCAGAAGAAACCACAGGACGGAGAAGAGGTACGTGAGCGCAAACCATTTTCCCCAGGGAAGGGTCCTGATCGCCCGATAGACCGGTACGCCCCGGACTACTTCATGAGATGGAAGCCCCTTGAACTTCCTGGTAAGAACGAAAACCTGCACGCCGCGCTGTATCAATTGTTCGGCAAGCTGCAAGGCCTGCTGCTCTGCTCCCCCGAGATGGGGATAAAAAAAGGAAATAATCATCAATACGCGCGGCTGCATTTCAGATCCTTAAGCCTTTGCCTGCTTCTGTTTTACCGAGAAAACAATAACACCGATGACCGCAACAAGCCCGATCAGTTTGCCGGCAAGGCGCTCTACCTGCATCTCTGCCCCGCTTGCTATGGGCCGGAACTGATGAATGACCATCAACACTCGTGGGAGCATAGGCTGCCTGCCGGGGGTGATAATGTTTCATCGATAAACATGAGGTGCCACAGCTCAAGCATGAGCAGGTTCCAGATCAGGTACTGCCACTGCTCCCCCCGCTGGTGGCGCTGCAGCATCTGCTCAACATAGTCTCTTTTGAAATAGCCCCGCTCAAGAGCCCGCTTGCTGAGCAGGGTGTCAAAAGCCATATCCTTCAGTTCGTGGCGAAACCAGTGGTCCAGGGGAACGCCGAAGCCCATCTTGGGGCGATATATAAGATCGCGCGGCAGGTAGGGCTCAACCGCCTTTTTTAAAATATATTTCCCTTCCCGGCCATCTTTCAGCTTGAGGTCTGACGGTATCCGGGCCGCGAATTCCATAAACGTGTGGTCAAGAAACGGGGAGCGGGCTTCCAGCGAATAGGCCATGGAGGCAATGTCCACCTTGGGCATGAGCGTGTCCGGCAGATACAGCCCGAAATCAAGTGACAGGGTGGTATCAAGAAAATCAGCGGCTTCTGCGGCACGGTATTTATCCAGCATGATGTCTACTGACAATGCGCGCCCGGTAAGCTTTTTCATCTCGGCAGTATAGAGCCCTCTCTTGTACAGCTCATGAAAATGGGTAATGCGGTAGTAATACAGCAGGCGCTCCTGATTGAGCGCCAGGAAGCGCCGGGCATTCTTCACCAGCCCGTCCGCCGGGCTCATGAAGGCATACAGAGAGCAGCGCTGTTTCAGCCAGCGCTTCAGTAAATAGGCCGGGCCGGGCTGAAGCGCATTGTCGCCGGTATTGGTGTAGCGCGGATAGCCGGCAAAGTTTTCATCTCCGCCGTCGCCGTTCAATATGACCGTCACGTGCTGCCGCGCCAGCTTGCTCACATAAAAAGTGGGGATTGCGGAGGAATCGGCAAACGGCTCATTGTAGTGCCAGACCAGCTCAGGGAAGATAGCCTGTGCCTCGGGTTTGACAATAAATTCATGGTGGTCTGTGTGGTAGCGCTCAGCCACCATGCGCGCGTAGGGCAGCTCATTATATTCATCATGCTCAAAGCCGATGGAAAACGTTTTGACCGGCTGGTTCATGAGCCCGGCCATCAGGGCGGTGATGATGGAGGAATCTATGCCCCCTGAAAGAAATGCGCCCAGAGGCACATCGCTCATCAGGCGGACTTTTACTGCTTCGCGCAGGCGCTCAATGATTTCTTCCTGCAGGCCGGCCAGCGCTTTTTCATCCGGCACTGATAGTTTATCAGCATAGGACAGCTTCCAGTAGCAGGCTGGCTGTTCACCGCCATTTCTGATCAGCAGGCAGTGGGCCGGGGGAAGTTTTTTGACCCCCTTGAATGCGCAATACGGCGCGGGAACGGATTGATAGCTTAAGTAGTGGTGCACTGCTTCAATATCAACCTCCCTGGTGAAGGCAGGGTCCTGAAGAATTGCTTTGATCTCAGAGGCAAACATGACGCGGTCGGGAAGGTCGGCATAAAACAGCGGTTTCTTTCCCACCCGGTCCCTGGCCAGAAACAGGGTTTTAGCAGTGTCGTCCCACACGGCAAAGGCAAACATTCCGCGCAAACGCTTCACGCAGGCTGCTCCTTCCTCTTCCCAGAGATGCACAATAACCTCGGTATCAGTGCGGGAGCGGAACTGGTGGCCCCTGGCGAGGAGGTAGTCTTTTATTTCCGGAAAATTATAAATTTCCCCGTTGAAGGTGACCCATACCGTTTGATTCTCGTTGGGCATGGGCTGGTTGCCGAGGGGGCTCAGGTCAATGATTGAAAGGCGGGTGTGCCCGAGGCCGGCATTTTTATTAGTCCAGATCTCGTTATAATCAGGGCCGCGATGATTGAGAACGCGGCCCATTTTTCTCAGCAGGTCGGTTTCAACCGTGCGCTCAGGATCCTTATAGACGATTCCATAAATGCCGCACATAATGATAGATGTAGTAACCTATGTTCTTTTCTTTTTAAACAGATACTCAATATTTGCTTCGCCGGTTTTGACCTTCATGCGCTCAAGCCCCAGCGTGCCCTCGCAAAAAGCGCACATCTCCTCCAGCGTCGCCGGTTCATAGGGCCACCCTCCCAGCCAGTCCTTAACATCGGTCCAGAATTCCATGCCCCGGCTCGTTTTATAATTGCTGATATACATGATGGACTTCCTGATGCGGCTGGGTGATGCGGTCCTGAAAAATGTGCGCCACACATAGGAAAGCTCCATGAGCTTTTTGCCGGGCCGGCCGGTGCGATTATATTTTTTCTTAATGTCGGTCCAGTAGGGCGTATCAGGGGTTTTGTCATAGATGGCGATATAAAAAATGCTGCCGGGTTTCAGAAACGTGGCAGCATTGCTGACTGCCCGCCAGAGATTCCCCGTATGATGAAGCACACCCCATGAATAGACGATATCGGCAGGCTCAAATGCGCGGATAAAATTGTCATCCAGTATTGAGCCCTGGGCAATCTGCCAGTTCGCCGGGCTTCCGTACATCTGGTGGATCTTTTTTGTGGTGGCAACAGAATAGGGGTCAACATCAAAACTGACAATGCGCTGCGCCGCGGATTTAAAGGCCGCCAGGGAGTGAATGCCGCTGCCGCTGCCGATATCCAGGAAATGCTTTCCCTCTAAATCCTTGATCTCCAGGAAGTTAAGGAGATGCTGCCGCGCTATTTCAATGCGCTCTTCGGAAAAGTTCGCGCTGACGAACTGCTCCCAGTTTTTTCCGAATGAAAACGTTACTTTTTCTTCTGCCACCGTCTGCGTCTACCCGCCCCGTTTATGGTTTTTTGCTTCATTGCCGCTTGCGCAGCAATCGTGATATTTTCATAAGCCACGACTGCTGGATGGCTTGCGCCAGGCGAAATATTTCACTTGCCATGACGTCCTGATACTGCTGCTGCGCCGCAGCGGGGTTCTCCCGCAGCATTGTCTACTCCATGGCCCCGGTAACGTGCTTCACGTAGTGCTGTATAACGGTTCCCAGGGAATAGGTGGTGACCGCGGCCTCGCGCGCCTTGCGCGCAAGCTCCCGGTGAAGCGCACTATCAGCCAGCAGCCGCTTGATCGCCGCGGTAAGGGCCGGGACATCGTCCGGCGGAACGAGTATGCCGTGCGCACCGATCCAGTATCCCCCCGGCTCAGGGCGCTGCTGCTCTGGCAGGCCGATGACATCAGTGATACCCCCCACGCGTGAGGCGACAACAGGCACTCCGCACGCCATTGCTTCAAGCAGAACCAGCGGCATCCCTTCGGAATATGACGGCATAACGATCAGATATGAGCGCTGATAATAGGGGACAACGGCGTGCGCATCTGGTATCTCCCCGATAAACGTAATGCGGTCATTCAGCCCGCGGGCAAGCACCAGTTCCTCCAGGGAAGACCTCTGTTCACCGCCGCCCACCACAAATGCTTTGAACTCCGGGTTGGTTTGCCGCAACAGTGTCAGCCCCTCGATAAAGAGCTCAACGCCTTTACCTCTTGTAAGCCTTCCGATATAGCTTATAATCGGGATGTCTTCGTCTTTCAAATGAGCCGCAGGGGAAAATGTTTCCGTATCGACCGAGTTGGGAATCCGAAAAACTTTTTTCACCGGAAACCCTCGGGCCAGCAGTTCCTCCTCAATTTGCCGGCTGATTGCAATAATCCCGTCAGCCCGGCAGGCACACCTGATGGTGAGCGCTCCCCACGAAAGCTGTGCGGCTTTCAAGAGGTCTCCGGTTCCCCCCCCTGATTCCAAGCGTACCAGGACCCTCTTTCCGGTTAAAAACCTGAAAAGAACCGCTGGGGCAATATAGAGGTAGAGCCCGAAACAGCACATGACATCAAAGTTTTTTCGGTACCGGAAAAGAAGAATAAGAACCGAAAGCATGTAGCTCAGCTCATACCAGTGCCAGCCGCGTATTTTTCGGTACACCGGAACGCCATCGATAAGCTCGTAGGCGGGGAGGTCTTCCCGGTATTGCGTCAACACAGAGACCTCATGTCCCGTCTTTTTAAGCTGTTTTGCAATCTTGCGGCACTCCTGCTCCGCCCCCCCGATAGAAGGATAAAACTGGGCGATAATCATCATTATTTTTGGTTTGGCTGTATCCACACCGACAGACTCAAAATATTTTTTACTGAATTGTTACTGCTGTACAAGACCGTTGTAGAGATTCCGCATTTTTTCTGCTATCACCTGCCAGTCAAACTGCTGCGCCACACTCCGTGCTCCCCGGGACATCTCTTCCAGACGCTGTTTGTCGGTGATAAGGGCAAGTACTGCATCCGCCATCCCCTGAACATCATCCGGGTCAACTAAAACAGCACACGTTCTATTTACATACAGGCCAAGCCCGCCCACCCGGGTTGCTACGACAGGCAGGCCGCAGGCCATCGCCTCGAGAACGGCGTTATTTGCGGTGCAGTCATGCATCGGCATGAGAAGCACATCGGCAGCGCCATACAGGCCAAGCAGCTCATCTTCGGAAATTGATGAATAAAGGCTGACATTGCGCAGGCCTGCGAAATGAGCAAACTGGTCCTTAAAGGTTATGATGGAAAAAAAGATGTTTTGTTCCTGGCTGCAGATGTTCTCGATCACTGCCCGCAGCATCTTAAAATTGCGCAGGTGAACGCCCACAAAAATACAGCGCCGGGGCCGGCCTGCAGTAGCTGCTTTTGGATGAAAGAATTCCGTATCAACCCCGTGCGGGATGAGGTGCACCTTGCCGGGGTCAATAATAGTTTTAAACAGTTCTTCCTGATTCGGGGCCACAATAACAGCAGCGTCAAGCGTCTTGAGGTGACGCCTTCCACGGGTTATGTTTAGAAATTTTTCCGGCGGCATGTGAAATGACGCGACTATTTTATTGCCCTTCCGCGGATTCAGGTAGCCCGCGTAATGAAACGAGTCTTCACCGTACAAAAAGTGAAAAACCTGGCCGGACGCATATAAAAAGTCCGGGATTTGCTGCAGCTCCATCTTCAGGGCTGTGGAGTTGTACCAGTTACCGGCGGTTCGTCGCAGGTTAGCAAGCACCCGCTCCGGTAGCCGGTCGAGCACCCGGCGGAAACGGTTAGGCTGAACGACCCGGCTTTCAATATAGCGTGTCAGCTGATCATAGCCGGAGTGAGTAGCATGGTGTGACACCCGGTTAACTATGTAGCGTATTGCGGGTGCAGCCTGTTTCATTTCTGGTAGAGCCTCAGCCTTTGTTTCAGTTTTCCTGCGATAAAAAATAGTGTGAACAGGTCCTCTGCACTGAGCCTGGTTTCCTTTACAAAAATATGCCGGATTGACCCTTTGAGCGTCCCTGCCAGATCGCGCATTTCTCTACGCCAGGCATGATGTTGTCGCACACCCGTTTTCTGCTCTACCATAACATTTGATTTGCCCTGGGCATAGGCTCGTTTCAGCAGGTACTTTTTACTCATCCGTTCCGGAAGAACCGTGTGGTGCACAACAGCCTGCGGAGCATAGTACACCTGTTTCCCTCTCTGCTCTATCAGGCGGCACAGATACACTTCTTCGCTCGAGAGCAGGCGCGCGCGGGTTCGGCCAAGCGCCTCATTAAATCCGCCAAGTTCCAGAAACAGTTGCCTGGGGACCGAAAAATTCCCTCCAAACGGTGTTTTCGGATAGCGAAGCGCCTGTATTTCGTCTCCATAGTCAAGCGCCCCGTAGCTTTGCTCAAGATTAGGTGAGAGCCAGGCGGGTTTCTCAACAGGCCACGTTAGTTTGATTTTTCCGCCCACAACACCGGCATCAGGAAATTGCCGGTAAACGCTCATAAGACCCTGCAGCCAGCCCTTATCTGCAACAGCATCATCATCCGTGAACGCTACAATTGAGCCACGGGCTTCCTGCGCACCACGGTTCCGGGCAAACGAAAGCCCCTGCTTTAATTCTTTTACATAGCGGATGACCGGCTCAGACCTGTTGCAGTATGATGCCGCCAGTTCCGGGGTCTTGTCATGGGAATTATTATCGACGATGATAATTTCAAATGAATCTGCCGGCAGGTCCTGACATACCAGACTGTCAAGAGCCGCTTTGAGGTATGTACATCTATTATAAGCAGCTATGACTACCGAGATTGTGGTTGGGGCCATAGGGTAACTCAATGAATTATGAATATGTGCGGCAGGAGCCGTTTCCTGGCTGCATGAATTTTCTCGGACAGCTTTTTTCCGAGGAACGATTTTATATACGGCACAATCAGCCGTACGGGCACCGTCGGAAAGGCGAACCTGCATGCGCTGCTGACACATCTTCGAAACTGTTTCATATTACCCTGGTGATAATATTCCCAGGCAAGCTGAAGGTACTGAGCTGTATATGCTTTTTTTTTATCCTGCCTGTTATGGCACTGCTCTCCGCTCGTCCAGAACTGACTGAACACGGCAAACACGGCACGCTCTTTTTGCTGCGCGTCAGCTCCATGGATGAATAGTTTCTGTGTCGGACCGTGGGTCAGGGCCAGATGTAACAGCCGTTTGAAGGAATCGTGATCTCCGTTCCGGTAGTAGTTCCATGCCAGATTGACGCAATTGTTACTGTAGCTTCTGTGCATGAGGTTCCCCTCAAGCTGGTTTTCCTGCCAGTGATCCTCTAAAATCCTCATCACTGCCTGCTCCATCGCCCGGCCGTTTTGAGATAAACCCTGGTCATGAGTAACGTATTGAACGAGCGGATCTTCAACAAAGTCAACCTTGTATTTTCTGCTTATGCGAAGCCAATATTCATAATCTTCTGCCGGCGAATATCTGCCCTGGAAAAAACCAATCTGTTCTACACACTCTCTTTTGATGACAACGGAAGATGCTCCCATTTGATTCCCAAGCACAAGATCATAATAAATCATGCCCTTACAGGCCGGCTTAACCTGCCCTAATATTTCTCCCTGCATATCAAGAGTTGTGTATCCACAATAGACTAACCCGACATCAGTATCCGACTGAAATATGTTCATCTGCGCATCAAGTTTAGCCGGCATCCAGGTGTCATCACTATCTAAAAAAGCAATATACTCGCCCCGCGACTCTTGTATGCCTGCGTTGCGTGCACCCGCCACTCCCCTGTTTTCCTGGTAGAAGTATCGTATCTTATCCCGGTATTTTTGAACCAGCAGTTCCTGGGTATTATCACTGCTTCCATCATCAATGACAATTATTTCTATATCCTTATACGTTTGATTAAGAGCACTATCTATGGCTTTGCAAACCATAAATTTTCTATTGAAGGTAGGGATTATAATACTGACTATTGACATGTTAATTCAGGAGCAGCGAAACGGTACTCATTCTTATCTTATAATGGAAGTGCTGCTTTTCGCGCACAGCACGGGGCATTCCGGTAATTACTATTGACGTATTATTTCGTACCAATTTATCCCCCCTCAAGGGTGCGCATCACTTTATCAAAATTTTCAGACAAGTCGTCTGCCACCAGCTCTTCAAAAAATAGTGCATACGCAAATTCTAAAGCTTGTTCTTGTATTCGACTGCGGAGTGAAGTGTCCATGGATGATATACAGGCATCAGAAATTACACTCTTGAAAGCCGAAGGATGAGATATATCCCAAGTAAATCCTTTATGTCCATAAAATGCTTCTCCAACAGTTACTACCGGTTTCCCCAGCATGGCCATTTCAAGCCCTGCTTGTGAAACTTCAGTTATTCCGACTCTCGCTAAATCCATAAGGGTATAGGTATTATAAACCTTTTCTGCTACAATGCGGACATTTTCACGTGAAAAATATCCGCGTCGCTCCAATTCCTGTTTTGTCTCATTGTTAAATTTAAAACCGCCCGGTGAAAATCCCCCAGCTTCTTTAGGATGCAGCCGGACCACCAAAATCCAATCCTTCAAGTCAGCTGCAAAGAGGTCAATCACATCGGCAATGAAATCAACAGAATCGTTATATAAGGGAGAGTCATAGATGACTGAGGTGTCATTTCTTACATGTGCCAGCAGCAGGGCAATGGGTTTTTCAACAGGAAGGCAAAGCTGTTGCCTGATTTTTTCATGATCATCTATGCCGCCGGTTCTATGCTGGTCAGTTTTCTGGGAAATCTCGCTCCGCCAGGTATCTAATGCCTTTTGGCGCTGTTCTGCGGTAAATATACGTGTCTCCAGGAGTTCGCGCCCGCATTTTGCTAAACGATGCCGATTGATGATCATCCCGGTTGTGTTATCAAAAAAAAGATAACCGGGGCGTAAAGAATTAGTGCCTAAAGCAATTGCCCGGACATTGCAGAACCGTGCCGTTTCAACAATGGCCCTGCTGAAAGCACGCGCTCCCTCGTATACTATTACCGCCTTGGGTTGCACGCGCTTAAAAAAATCAGGGAGGCATTTCATAACACAGAGAATTTCAGCAAGGATTTCTGTTGCTTTTTCCAGATGAGATTCATTCATCTGCTTTTCATGGGCAAGATTCAGGTTCACTATAATGTCACCCTTTGCAATCTGCCACAGGTTGAACCCATGGTAATGTGCATGCATGAGATTATCAACTGATCGTATCTGTCCTGCCAAGTAGTTTTTTGCCCAGAGCAAATCCTGTTGCGATATGATGTCATATTTCTCAATATGCATAAGGCAGTATTTCTTATTGAATTTTGCATGGTGCGACAACCTCGTGAGAAAAAGCTTGAAATCCCACTGGTACCAGTCCATTTCAAGGACGATATCCCGCCTTTCAAGACGGGCGATAATTTTTCTTAACCTGCAGAATAAGGGGGACATTTTAAAAGCACTCGTCCGGTTAGGGTGATTTCCAGTCTTTCCTTTTATTTTTGATGCAGGCCGAAAAGCTTCACAGCTGCAGTGACCTATTGAGAGGGGGGCAATATAGTTCCCCTGGTAATTTTAGGTGTGTCCTCGGCATCCGCTGCATCATCAAATGAACTACAGAACAGGGATAACGTTAAAGGTTTATAAATTTTTCTCTCTAAGCCATGCATAGATTACTTCCCCTGCCATTGGTTCCAGGG
Organism: uncultured Syntrophaceae bacterium; assembly: GCA_964467445.1. GTDB lineage: Bacteria > Desulfobacterota > Syntrophia > Syntrophales > Fen-1087 > JAPLJM01. Next base: position 5,762 of record CAYXQK010000050.1, on the reverse strand, counting down.
CTTTGTAGGTTTGCGCTATTTTTTTCCTTATTTCTTGCTGGTTGTCAAAGAGATACCGCATTTTTTCTATTATCTCTGCTCCCAAATGTTCCGGGGCGCAATGTATAAGGCAGTTTTCCATATCAAAGATTTTTAATGCCCCCTTGTTTTTATGAAAATAGTAATCATCAAAAGCCATCGCTATCGTTGGAACACTGCCGCCCATCGCAAATATTATCGGATGATGTTTCATGGTGAGACAAAACGCAGCGCAACGGATTGTGTCAATTGCTGCATCAATATCGTACCCATGAGCAATGGTTGCCGATGGTTGCTGCATGAATCGCGCAGCTTCATGTATTGCCGCCTCATCCGAACTGGACATGGGAATAAAAGCAACCTGCACATCGAGGGATGCGCTGATGCTGTCAAGTGCACCGGCAATTTGCTGCATAATATCACGGGAACTGTCAGGAGACTGCCCCCAATAGTGTACATTGACTGCAATATAGGGCTTCGTAAAACTGAAGCCATTATTTGCCGACACAACGCGCGGAATGACTTTTGAGGCAACTTTATAATACAGAGCATCATCGAAGGTGCTTTTAAATTTTGATGGCGGCACGCCGATTTGCTCAAGTGCTTTGCCGGAATCTTCCGGATCTCTGAGATAAATGCGCTGGGCTTTTTTAAATCCCCATCGTGATAGACTTCTGCTGGTGCGGTCTTTGAAGACACCTATGGTCTGGCCGGAAAGAATGGTCGGCACACCAAGCAGATCGGCCAGTCGCATGAGCAGCATATGGTCCCAAAGGCGCGAGAGCGTCATTCCTGTCAAATAGCCTCCGCCGGATAAAAACAGCACGTCAGCATTATGCAGTTCATCGAGCAAACGCGCCTGACGCGCAGTAACTCCAAAGACCGGAAGGCCTGCCCGCATCAGTCGCGCATTAAAGAGCAAAAGAGCAGCTACAGGGAAAAACAGTTTTTTAAACAATTTTTCATTGCCAAAATAACTTTTATCTCCCCACCCAAAAAAAGCAGTGCGTGGAGCAAGCTCAGCAGAAACCTGCGGGTGGGTTTTCTGCGTGTACGATACATCAGGCGTCAGCACCGTAATCCGGGCACCAGGTGCAGCCTTTTTCCAGTGCTGAATATTTGCGGCAAGCTGTGCTTCATCCCCAATATTTCCATAGCCGTAGCCCCCGGCAATAAGCACTTTAAGTGATAGCTTCCCTTCAGTGCGGGATTTTTGCGGAGGCAAAAGACCCAAAAAACGAAAAATAATTTTTAGAGCTGTTTTGAGAATTAGCCAGAGCTGGCGCAGCGAACGATAGATAAAGTTTATGGTTTCCTTCGCCAGAGAGTATCCATGCTTATGGAAATTACTGAAAAAAATCAGGCTGTTGACCGGGACAGCGCCAAAACGGGTGAAGCAGAACCGCGATACTTTGATGAGCCCTAAGAGCCGGAAATATTCCAATGAATGTCGACTAATTAATCGACGATTTTTTAACCCGATTTGGTTGTTTTTATTCACCTCATGCCAGATAGCCTTTTTCCTGGCAATCCTATCCTTTATCGCTCTATGTTTAAATACCGCTGTGCCTGGCTGTGAATTATACACCTCGTCTTCATTGCAGGGCTCAAGACTTAAAATTGATTCATGATGAAGTTTCTCCAGTATGGGTAAAAGCATGCGGTTCCTGACAACAAGCAAGGATATTCCCCGGGGGTCCTTGCTGAGGCGCCCCCATGCATCTTTTACGGAAAGATCTGCATCAGCTCCATAAAAATCAGGGCAATAGAGACAGCTTTCAAGGGCGAAAAAATAATTGCGCCACATCGAAGTAAATGGGGCAAGAAACCTGTTTTTTCGGATTTCGCGGTCAGCGAGTTTGAAAAAGATATTAAAGTTATCGGCGTCAGGTATGTTGAGCTTATCCCGCAGGTTAACAAAAAAACGTTCTCCCCTCGTGATGCCCTGTTGCCGTGCCAGTTGGTCGATGAATGCCCCTGTCACATTGTGGCTGCATGCAAGGGCAATGGAAAATTTTATTTTTTCTCGCAATGAACGGGGAAGCAGTTTTATTCCGCGGACCACGCAGGGCACACCGACTAATACATACGAGCCCTCACGGTTTTTTATGTGTTTCAGAGCATCGTGATAGGTGAGGGGGTGATAATGCGAACTTCGACAGCTTGTTATCTGCTCGGCTGTGGTAATAACATCGAGGCTATAGTGGGGGTTTCCGATGCTGGCGCACAGAGGGGTTGAGCACAGAACACCATCAATGTCATGCGATTTAAGAAGATGGGTCAGAAGCAGCGAGACAACACCACCCGAGGCGCTTTTCATGCGGCTGTCTGCATTGAGGTCAAAGCTTATGAAGTAATTGGCATTTTTTAAACCAAACTTCTCCCCATCCACCGCTGCCTTCCCGGCATACTCTGCGATTACTTCAGGTGATTGAGGACATACTTCATAGCACTTGCCGCATTGCGTACAGCCCGCAGCTGAAACAGCAGGGTTCCATATGCCGCAGGATTTCCACTCCATGGCAATGTTATCATCTGGGCACGATGCGGTGCATAGTCCGCAGCCGGTACAAAGATTGTTTTTTATAATTTCTTTTATTGTGAAGGGCATTCTTTTTTTCTAATAACAGCAACGAGGTGGGTGCCACCATGGATTTTTGCACAAAAATAGGTGCCAAATAAATCGAAAGCTTTGCTCCAAAATGAAGCTGGCCGGTAGTATGGTGAAAATGTCGTATCAGTTAAAGGACGGGTTATAATTGTGGATATATATTTTTTATTATCAATGATGTTCTGGATGCCCTTTTGAGTTATTGCCCATAGATGCCTTGGCGGATCTATACCATGCAGCATATCGCCGAATATCAGCCGTTGAACCACGTTTGATTTAGCCATATGGCTTGATCGACTGATTGTATTGATTCTCATTGCAATATTGGATTGGGGATGTGCAAGATATTCAAGGGAGTTACCATTTGGGCACATCAAAAGCAGTAAGCCGTTTTCTGAAAGAGCCGTTAAGATTTTCGTGATAAAGAAAGTAGGGTTCGGCAAATGCTCAATGACATGCCGGCACATTATAAAGTCATATTTTTTTTTACCATAGCATAACTGTGTTGCATCTCCATGCAACACCGTGTCGATCCCGCTGCTCTTTGCAAACGTGCATGCTTTTTCATCAAGGTCAACATAGGTGCTTTCCCCGCAGTAAAGTTCCTTAAATGCTTTTGCATAGAATCCGCCACCACCTCCCACATCAAGCATCGCATGATTTTTGTTTGGATGGAATCCCAATAGCGGGAAAAGTCTTTTTGCGCTTGCAAGTACCGGCTGATAATAGTTCGGGCTGGCAGAAAATAAAAAACCGGAATAAAATTTTTTCAATGTGTCTTCCCTTGGCATCGGATAGGCTTGTCCTGTGCCACAGGACAAACACTTATAGATGCTGTAGCTATTCATTTTATAGACAAAGCGGCAGACGTCTTTACAGAACGGGCAGCATACTTTATGGGATATTATTGTTGTATCTGCTTCCATACAGCGTTAAATTGAATAGGCGCGCCGCCCTGAAAATCTCCCTTTATGATTACTTTCCTTGCACCAAACATCCATAAGAGATGCTTCATGTTGCTTTTATCAAAAATTATCACATTCATGTAATATGTTCCAGGGTTTAGCGTCAGGTTCTGAATAGTAACGCTCACCGTGCTTCGTTTTCCGCTGTTTGTTAATATGGTATTATTATATTTCGAATGACACTGAGCGATGAGGTTTGTGTCGGCGGTCATAAAAGTTATTGATACAAGAAATTCCTCATAGTTTCCCGCAACCTGAACGTCAAACATGATGCACATACCCTCAGTGTACATGAAGGTATCAGTTGCCATATTGTGCGCATTAAGGAGCCTGAGGTTTTCAATGTGCGCATCGCCTGTTCCTGCAATGGTCAGCTGGGTATCCGGGAACAAGCTATTATATTGTTCGATGCCGTGCGAAGGGTCGGATATTGATAGGGCGTTCCCATGATCCAGCACGAGCACTTTTGTGCACAGCTTTGCGATCTGGGGCATGTGGTGGGAAACAAAGACAACCGTGCAATTTTTCATTTTCTCGGCTATTTTCAGATAACACTTCGCCCGAAATCCAACGTCTCCGACCGCCAGCACTTCGTCTATGAGCAGGACATCTGGCTCCATGTGGGCAGCCACGGCAAAACCCAGCCGAACGTACATGCCGGAACTGTAATGTTTAACCGGAGTATCAATAAAATCAGCCAGTTCAGAGAACGCTACAATTGCATCAAATTTTTGCTCTATCTCTTTTTTGCTGAAGCCAAGTATTGAACCATTAATATAAATATTTTCCCGTCCCGTCAGCATGGGGTGAAAGCCTGCGCCCAACTCAATGAGGGCTCCGACGCGACCTTTAATTTCTATTGAGCCCCTATCAGGCATTAAAATTCCATTGAGCATTTTAAGAAGGGTGCTTTTACCGGAACCATTCGGGCCAATCAATCCAATGCACTCTCCCCGCCGCAATTCAAACGAAACACCATCAACAGCCCAAAATTCGCCTGGTCGCAGATTAGTTTCTTTTGCATCAAGACTTAATACATTTTTTATAATATCCTCAACTCCATACAGCATAGATCGTTTAAGGCTTTTGCAGAATTTTTTTGATACTCCTCCTGCTTTAACCAGTATTTCGGACATGATGTTATATCCTCTCGGCAATCTTTGGCTCAACCAAATGGAAAATTCGCCACCCAACAAGCACGGTAACCAGACTGAATATGACTGCAAAAAAATAGCCTGCCGGGTCAGAGATATAGCCCTTTGCTGAAAGATCCTGCGCTGCGATCAAAAAGCCACTTACAGGGTTTACATAATTAATCCAGAAGTTAAGCGGCCACGCTGTAGGAGGTGGATAAATGACCGGACTGGCAAACATTGCGACACTCAGCACAATAAGCAGTACGCTGCCGATGTCTCTGATAATGGCGTTAAACATCGCCACTAACAGACCAAGGCCAAAAATTAAAAATAAGAGGGGTATAATAATGACCGGAACGAAAATTATAGCAGGCTTGGGAACGAAACCGACCCAAAAAAATATTATTATGAGTAGCGGGATGCGTATAATAAAATCAAAAATGGTCTGACCAAGTGCGGAAAGTATCAGGACTTCTTTGGGAAAATTTATTTTTGCAAGCAGTGACTCTGATGATATCAAGCTATTTGCGGCAGAAGTGAGGCCCTGGGAAAAAAGCAGCCACACCATCTGTCCGATAAAAACGTAAGCCGGGTATGGCAGCGTGGTATCTCCTATGGGGATAATCTTGTTATTCTTTACCACAACGAAAATACCCATGATAAATAAAGGGGTAAGAAACGACCATAAAACACCGAGCATGGATTGCCGGTACCGGGCAGAAATATCCCGAACCATCAGCCGCCATATAAGCTCACGATATTCTATCAGCTCATTAACCATGTCTGACCAGGCACGGATTCCCGTGTTCTTGATGTAGTTGGGTTCATATATCCGGATACGGCTGTTTTGTTCGGTTACTGGTGTTTGCATAAATTGTTATCTTTACTAATTAGTACAGGGTATATAATTATATCAATTATATCGTTTGTTTGAGATAAATTTTAAATTATATACCGATTAAAACAAATTTTTGTCCCGGCCATTTTCTGGCAGGTACCAAACCCTCCTTCAAATGCGGCTGACCAAACCTT
>CAYXQK010000049.1:0-2774 GCA_964467445.1 uncultured Syntrophaceae bacterium | reverse complement strand
CCGGATACCGAACCAGGCCACCGCGTATGAACCCAGGATTCCCACGATGGAGCAAATGAGAATGATCACCACTGAAGCCGAGGGCATATGCGACAGGAAGCCGAAATAGTACACCATACAAATGGCGATCAGGATCCACAGGCCTGCCAGGAACTTTCCCTGCTGAAGAACATAAGTCTTGCAAGTCTCCCAGATGGTCTGGGAAACGTCCAGCATGGCCTGATGGGCCGGCAGGTTTTTCGTCTGGGAATATTGCATCCAACCGAAGATCATGCCGATGACACAGATCACAAGACCCAGATTCAGGATCAACATCCCGCTCAGGGCCCCGCCCATAAATGAAACTTGCGACAGGTCGGGCAGCTTGATGTCCGCCTCAGCCGCAAAAGCCACAGGAACCATCAGAAACAGCATGATGGCCATGGCTGTTAAAAAAGAAAATACAGTTTGTTTGCCCTTACCCATAATTAAACCTCCTCTTTAAAATTATTTATGGTTTTACCATGATACTTGCACATAGCCGCCTGAATCCCCGATGAGAGCATCTCGGTCAGGATCTCTGCTGCGGTTGTGATCACCTGCGGCAACCCGTTCATTTCGTCCGAAGAAAAAGGTGAAAGGACATAGCTTTCAACCATTTCCTTGCGATCCGGTTTTCCAATGCCCAGCCTGACCCGGTTGAAGTCCGCAACGTCCAGGTGATCGATGATCGAGACCAACCCCTTGTGCCCTCCATGACCGCCGCCGGCCTTCATCCGAATGGTTCCGAACGGCAGGTCCAGGTCGTCATGGACGACGATGACATCTTCTCCTGCGATTTTAAAATAATCAAAGAACTTTTTAACGGCGCTCCCGCTCAGGTTCATGTAACCCTGCGGTTTAACGAGCAGGACAGGTTGACCGGAAATAATGCCCTTCCCGAAAAATGCGCCGAAACCCTGCTGAGCGATGGTAATCCGATGCTGGTCAGCCAGCCGATCCAGAACCAGGAAACCGATGTTGTGACGGCTGAACTGATATCTGCTTCCCGGATTCCCGAGACCGGCGATCAGTTTCACAAGAGTGATCCTCTCGCTTGTTCCTCCTGTTTATTTAACTCTTTATAAACTTTCGCTTTTTGCGCCTTTTCGTCCGACGACGGCCGGTTCTGCCGGTTCTTCAGGTTCTTCCGTTTCGGTCTTGACGATGACCGCCTTGGGCGCCGAAATGGAAGCAATGAGGAATTCGCCGGCATCAAGCAGTGTGAGCCCCTCGATTGCCCTGACATCGTTCACCCTCAAGTGATCGCCGATATTGAGGCCGCTGATGTCCACCTCAATGAAATCCGGAAGTTTTGCCGGGAGGCAGGACACCTTGAGCTCCCGCCTCACATGCTGCAGCTCACCGCCGTTTTCAACTCCCGCCGGCAGGCCCTTGAAATGAATGGGAACATTAAACGTGAACGGGCGGTCCAAGCTGATTTCATAAAAATCCGCGTGATAGAAGCGCCTGGAAACGGGCTCCATCTGCACGTCCTTGACCATGGAAAACTTTTCCTGCTTTTTGCTGCCGTCGTCGATGATCAAGCGGATGAACACATTTTCTTCGCGCTTCCTCAGCAATTTAAGTAAATCCGAGGCGTTGACGGACAACAGAATCGTTTCCGCGGATGGGCCATAAAAAACGGCTGGCACCCCTCCGGCCATTCTCAGTCTTCGGGCCGGACCTTTTCCGGTTTCCTTGCGTATGAGGGCATTTAAAGCAATCGCCTCCATTTGTATATCCTCCTATATGAATAACGAACTTATGGAATCATTATAATAAATTCTTCTGACCGCCTCGCTCAGCAGTGAAGCGACAGACAGCACCTTGATGCATTTGCAGGCCTGGGCCTTGGGATGCAGCGGGATCGTGTCGGTCACGACGACCTCTTTAATCTCTGATTTTTCAAGTCTTTCAATCGCCGGGCCGGAAAGCACGGGATGGGTGGCGCACACAAACACCTCGAGGGCGCCGGCCTCTTTCAGGGCGGTGGCGGCCTGAACGACCGTTCCTGCCGTATCAACCATGTCATCCAGAATAACGGCCTTTTTATCACGGACGTGCCCGATGATATTCATGACCTGCGCTTCGTTCGGTCCTTCCCGGCGCTTGTCGATGATGGCGAGATTTACCCCCAGGCGTGATCCGAAGGCCCGCGCCCGCTCCACACCGCCTGTATCGGGCGAAACGATAACGATGTCATCCTGAAAGTTCTTCTTCATGTAGTCTAAAAGGACGGGTGTGGCGAAAAGATTATCGACGGGAATGTTAAAGAAGCCCTGAATCTGACCGGCGTGAAGGTCCATGGCAAGCACCCGCTGGGCGCCCGCAGTTGTGATCAGGTCGGCAATCAGTTTCGCGGTAATGGGCGCCCGCGGCGTCACTTTTCGATCCTGGCGGGCATAGCCGTAATAAGGAATCACGGCTGTGATACGGTCGGCCGATGCCCGTTTCATGGCGTCGATCATGATCAGCAGTTCCATGAGCGTGACATTGACGGGCGGACAACTGGACTGGATAATAAAAACATCCATGCCTCTGACGTTTTCGTTAATTTCCACCCGGGTCTCGCCGTCGCTGAAGGTGGTTACGCTGGCTTTTCCCAGGGGGACGCCCAGATTGCCGCATATCTTTTCGGCAAGTGCCACATTTGAATTCCCCGAAAAGACTCGTATTCTTTCAAGCATTGAATTCCTTTCATGGCTGCCGCCATGTATCTATTGGCTGGGGCGGGAGGATTCGAACCCCCGAAT
>CAYXQK010000048.1:0-6578 GCA_964467445.1 uncultured Syntrophaceae bacterium | reverse complement strand
AGCGCCGCCGCGCACCCGACTGCCCCGACCGCGAGCATGATCGGGGCGAGCGTCCTGCGGTAGAGGGCGGACCGTTCCATCAGGGTGCGGATGATTTCGAGGTGTTCGGCCGCGACGTGCTGCTCCATGCGGCATACTTTGTCACACAAAGCTACAACTGGCAAGCGGGGATTCAAGCGGCCCCGCTCGCAGGCGCACAGCGGCAACCGTGTTGTGGCTCTGTCAATCCAGGCCGTATCCGTGCAGGACGAGTCCGCACGCCGGCCCTTCGTTCACCTCGCGTCGCACAAACCGTCGCACACGGATGCAGACGTCGCCTGGCGAGGGCGAGGCCCGAGAAGGCGGCCTTGCGTATATGTCGTATCTGACATATATTCATTCACGTGGCGCCGGCAGACAAACCGATCGTGTGGCTGCACGGCCAGGTGAAGAGCCCTCCGCTGACGCCGGCCGCTCGGGTCGAAGCCGGGCTTCTGCTGCGCCGGCTGCAGCGGGGTGAGCGGCTCGAACTGCCGCACTCGCGCCCGATGCCCGGTGTCGGGTCGCGCTGTCACGAACTGCGGATTACGGACGAAACGGTGACATGGCGCATCGTGTACCGGGTGGATTCGGATGCCGTCGTCATCGCTGACGTGTTCGCCAAGAAGACCGAGAAGACGCCCGGGCCCGTCGTGGAGGCCTGCCGGCGGCGCCTTCGGAACTACGACGTGATCTGCGATCAGTAGGGGAGGCCAGCCATGAAGAAGACCAAACGCGCTGTGCTGGAGGCCCATGGATGGCGGGTCGGCTCCGTTGCCGATTTCCTTGAACTGTCTCCGGCTGAGGCCGCGTTCATCGAGACCAAGCTGGCGCTCAGCCAGAGCCTCCGCGACCGGCGAACGGCGGCAGGCCTCTCACAGGCGGGCCTCGCTAAACGGCTTCGTTCAAGTCAGTCGCGCGTGGCCAAAATGGAGGCCGCCGACTCTACGGTGTCGGTCGACCTGCTGCTGCGGGCGCTCTACGCGCTCGGGGCCAGGCCAAAGGACGTGGCCTCGTCGATCGCGAAGCGAGTCGTGGCGGCGGCCTGAACGCTGCGCGCCGGCCGGGCCCTGGCGTTCCGTTCTCGAACCAGCAGGAGCTGAGACAATGGCGATGTTCCGCATCTACCTGGTGGCAGCCTTCTCGTGTCTGGCTGGATACACGCTGGTCGTCGGTGAGAACCACGGCTGGAACCTGCTGCCGATCTTCTTCTCAAACATCGCTGCGATGACCTGGTCGGGGCAGTTCAACCTCGACTTCATGACTTTCCTCGGCCTCTCCGGCGTCTGGGTGGCATGGCGCCACCAGTTCACGGGCCGCGCAATTGCGCTCGGCCTTGTCGCGTGTTTCGGTGGCATGATGTTCTTGGCGCCCTACCTGTTTTGGGCGAGCACGCAGGCCGGCGGCGACGCCGGCGTGTTACTGCTTGGCAAGGAGCGTGCGCGTGGCTGAATCGGCTCGGGCGGAGGCCATTCGCCGTATAAGCAGCGCGGCCCGATCACGGACGCTCGCCGGACAGACGACGAACGACGTGATTGAAATCCGAGACGAGCAGCCTCGACGTTGTCGTACGTCCCGCATCTTCAAGGTGCGAATGGAGCCGGCGGTCGGACTCGAACCGACGACCTGCTGATTACGAATGGGATTCCACGAGTCCGCTGGGGGCAGCCAGAGACCGCTGCCCCCGAGTTTTGTTGGGGTTTTCGGGAGGAGCGTCCGCAGGCGTACGCTGCGATCCGCTACCGTTTGCCCCCCATTTGTCCCCAAACTGGACCGCTGAGCACCTTAGTCGGTGCGTATGGTGACGGGTTGTTGGCGTCCACCGATGGATGTGCGGAGTACTTTGATGACACCTCCCCCGAACTCACGTCACGAAACTGTCGCGCAACCAACTCCGTGCTGTGTGAGCGGCGTGAACGGGTTGCCCAAGCCATAGGCGCAGCCGGTGCGACCAAGCGTCCACACAACGTCGCCTGATGGTTCAAGGATTGCTTGACGGACGAGGCTGCGAGCGATGCGAAGCCACGGGGACCCTCACACCCCCGAACAGACCCGGGAGTCTGGCAGAGGCACGACGTGAGGACCGGTCCCCGATCGGGCGAAGACGTCTGGCCAACCTGATCACGACGCCGGGGCGGACGACGATCACGTGGATCGGGCTCGCCATCGCGGGCGCGGTCCTCGGCCTCCGTCTCTCGTGGTCGCTGATCCGCGCGCGCGTCACGGGACAGATCGAGGCGGACTGATCGGACGGCGTCGCTGACCCTTCCGATCCAGGCCCACGCCGTCCGCTGGCCTCGCGGGTGACGGCGGTCCGGCTAGGCCGTGTACGGGTGCTTCCATGGGGCGCGGTAGTCGCGCCGCAGGAGCTTCGAGGCGTCCGGGTTACCGACGATTTCCTCGTTGGCGACATCCCACCTGATGCGCGCGCCGGTTTCGTAGGCGATCATCGCCAGTTTCACAGTCTCTGTGGATTTCAGGCCTTCCTCGACGGGGCAGGCGGGCGCACGGCGCGTGCGGACGGCTTCGAGGAAGTCCGCCATGCACAGCGTGCCCGTGTCGGCCTTGGCCTCGTTCACCTGGCGCTCGGCCGTCTTGCCTTTCGGGATGACCACCCAGCGGTTCTCTCCCGCGAAGATCGTCTCCTTCTCGCCGAAGAGCGTGATGCCGTTCGAGACCTCGGGCGTATACTCCTCGGCTCCCCATATTCGATGGCGCCACGTCAACGGGCACGCCGGGAACTCGAAGTGGGCCGTGAGCACATCGGGCGTCGTGATCGCGCCGCGCAGCCCGTAGAGCCCGCCCGTGGCCGCCACTGACGTGGGCATGCCCGCATCGAGCATCATGCGGGCGGCATCGATGAGATGAATTCCCCAGTCCACGAGGTGGCCGTGGCCCGTCGCCTTTTCGAGCCGCCAATTCATGTGACCGACTTGCGGGCTGTAGGGAATGAGCGGGGCGGGCCCGCACCAGGCGTCCCAGTCGAGCGAGGCGGGTGGGGCCTGCGGCGTGGGGTCCTTGGTCTGGGCCGTGTAGTTGATGGTGGCCTCGGCGCAGACGATTCGCCCCGCTCGGCCTTCGCGGATGTACTGGCGCACGGCCTGGAACGCCGGGCTGAAGCGCCGCTGGAACCCGACCTGCACGATGCGGCCGCTGCGTGCGACGGCGCGGGCCATGGCGCGGCACTCTCGCACGTCGTAGGCCAGCGGCTTCTCGCAATACGCGTCGAGGCCCCGATCGACGATGTCGATGAGTTGCAGGGCGTGCCAGTGAGGCGGCGAGGCCACGATGACGGCATCGAGCCCCTCGAGCGCGAGCAGGTCGCGATGGTGCTTGAATGTGCGCGGACGAGCCGCCTGCAGCGCCGCAATCTTGTCGGCGGCCTGCGCGAGGTGGTCTGTGTCCACGTCGCAGATGCCGGCGACTTCGACGCCGCCGACCTTGAAGGCAGCGTTCACGTCCACCAGCCCGTACCAGCCGCAGCCGATGAGGCCGAGCCTGAGCGTCCGGCCGGCGTATGCCGCGGCGGGAATCGCGGGCCGCGGATCCTGGCCGGCGTGGGCGGCCGACGCGGCTGACGCGAGCGAGGCGGTCCCGAGCGCGGCCGCCTGGAGGAACGAGCGACGGGAAAGGGCAGTCACGGCAGATGACCTCGCGTGCATCCTACGCGGAGTCCACGCGCCGCGGCAAGGAGGCGATGTTGACGCCGGGCAATCGTGAGGCGATAGCCACCCGGCTGACGGGAAACGCCTTCCTGTGCGAAAATGCCTGAAAGGACAATTGCGGCTCAGGAGATGGCTTGATCGCGTCCGGCGAATGTCGTCCAGATGCCGCCATTCGAGGGGAAACGCTATGCGGAGGATGTTCGCTCGTCTCGCGGTGCTGCCCTTGGCCGTCATGCTTGCCGTCTCGATTGCCACGCCCTTGCATGCGCAGGCCGTGTCCACCGATGAGGCGAAACAGATCGCCACTGACGCCTACCTGTATGCCTATCCGATGCTCTACAACTACAAGACGCTGGTTCAGCAGGTCGTCGATCCTTCGTTCCCTGGCTACGTGGGCGGGTTCAACCGGTTCCGTCACTACTCGCGTGGTTTTACGCCAGCCGACAAGGACATCGTCACGCCCAGCAACGATACCCCCTACTCCTGGGCCTGGCTTGACCTTCGGACAGAGCCGATGGTGGTTTCGGTCCCGGCGTCGCCAGACCGTTACTACGTCCTCCAGTGGTTCGACCTGTACACGCACAATTTCGCCTATCTCGGTTCACGCGCGACCGGCACCGCGGCGGGTCACTATCTCTTCGTCGGCCCGCACTGGACGGGCGAGACGCCGGCCGGCATCACGAAGGTGTTGCGCGCCGAGACCGACATCATCGGCACGCTGACGCGGACGAGCTGGTCCGGTCCGGCGGATCGTGACGGCCTGGTTGCGATGCAGCAGCAGTATCGCATTCGGCCGCTCAGCGAGTTCGTGGGTGGAAAGCCTCCGCTCCCCGCGCCGACCTTCCAGTTTCCGGCGTGGGACGAGGCTCGCGCCAACTCCATCGGCTTCATCGACTACCTGAATGTCCTGCTTCGGTTTGCCCCGGCGGTCGGCAGCGAGAAGGCCATGATGGAGCGCTTCGCCAAGATCGGCATTGGCCCAGGGCGAGCGTTCGATCCGGCAACCCTCGAACCGGCGACGCGAGCCGCGATCGAGGCCGGCATCAAGGATGGGGCGGGCAAGCTCCAGGCCGAACTCGCCAAGACGACCAGTTCGGTCGACCTCTTCGGCACCCGTGCGTTTCTCGGACCGGACTACATCATGCATCGGGCCGTCGGTGCCGCCATCGGCATCTACGGGAACTCGAAGGAGGAGGCCTACTACACGGCTTACAGCGTGGATGCGCGTAGCCAGCCGCTCGACGGCACCAAGCGCTACGTCCTGCACTTCTCCAAGGGGCAGGTCCCACCGGTGAAGTTCTTCTGGTCGATGACCATGTACAACCTGCCGGATCGGCTGCTCGTCGAGAACCCCATCCAGCGTTATGCAATCGGCAGCCGGACGCAGGGGCTCAAGACCAACGCCGACGGTTCGGTTGAGATCTATCTGCAATCGGCATCGCCTGGAGGCGACAAGGAGTCCAACTGGCTTCCGACGCCGCAGCAGGGGCCATTCTTCATGGTGCTCAGAATGTACGGGCCGGAGGGTAAGCTGGCGGCCGGTGAGTGGCAGGCGCCTCAGCCGACTCCCGTCGATCGCAGCCGCTAGTCCCCGCCGACCATAGAACGAGGAGGATACCGGTGAAATCGAAGATGGTCATTTTGGCTGCGCTCGCCGCCAGTGTGGCGGCTGTTTCAGGCGATCGCGCGGAGGTGGTCTCGACGCGAATCGGAGATCTTGAGTTTCAGGGCAGCTATCCGAGCGACGCTGCGATCTCCAAGCTGTATGACGAACGTGACTTCCAGCGGGCCACGCAGGCGTACCTCTGGGCGTTGCCGATCGTTGGCATGGCCAACTGGCAGAAGGCTCATGAGGAGATCTTCGGCGCCAAGTCGGGCGACGTCGTCATTTACGACGACTTCGTCAGCAAGCGCGGCATCCTGACGGCCAATGCAACCACGCCCTACGTCATCAGCTTCTTCAATCTTGCCGAGACGGGGCCGGTTGTCATCGACATGCCGGAGGGCGCCGTCGCCGGCTTCGTCAACGACATGTGGCAACGGCCCGTCGTCGACATGGGCCAGACCGGACCCGACAAGGGCAAGGGCGGAAAGTATCTGTTGGTCGGTCCGGGCCAGAAGGTCGACAACACCGAGGGCTACTACGTCGTCAATCCGTCTACCACGAACATCTTCTGGGGTTTTCGTGCGCTGGAGCGCGATCCCGCCAAGGTGCAGGCCCTGCTCGAGGCGTTGAAGATCTATCCACTGGCCCGCAAGGACAACCCCCCCAAAGTGCGGTTCGCCGACGTCAAGGGCAAGTCGTGGTCACAGACACAGCCTCGGGGCCTCGCCTATTGGCAGATCCTTGCGGCCATCATCGACCGCGAGCCCGTGCAGGAACGGGACCGGTTCTTTCTGGCTATGCTCAAACCGCTGGGCATCGAGAAGGGAAAGCCGTTCAGGCCCGATGAACGTCAGAAGAAGCTGCTGACGGAAGGCGCTGTCGTCGGGGAAGCGATGGCCAAAGCCAACGACTTCGAAAAGCGGTTCCCGGCCGCTCACTATGTCGATGGTCGACGGTGGGAGTTCGCGCTGGCGCTTGACCCGAGCCAGCGTGCCGAGCATTACGATGAACTGGACGAACGCGCGGCCTGGTTCTACGAGGCCACGACGACCTCGGCGGGCATGGTGACGACGACGCCTGGTGTGGGCCAGATCTATCTCGGCACCTACAAGGACAGAGCGGGCGACTGGCTCGACGGAAGTAAGACGTACCGACTCCGGGTCGCGAAGGACGCACCGGTCGCGAATTTCTGGTCGATGACGGTCTATGACACCGACACGCGCGCGCTTGTAGACAATCCGATTCAACAGGCTGACCGCTCCTCGCGCATGAATCTCAAGAAGAACCCC